>SKWQ01000167.1 GCA_007128855.1 Balneolales bacterium | reverse complement strand
GTGTATATGGGTATTTATAGGGTTTGTTTTTTTTGAATTATAAATATAATTCTTATGTTCATTGGGATATGAACCTCATATTTACAACTGAACAACGTATTGTAGTTTGTCTTGTATCAAGCGGGTAATGCCCGCATATATATTGATATTTTTTCAGTTGTAATAAAAACCCGGATGGGTAAACAGGACAAAAAATAAATACAAACACAAAAAACACAGGAGTGTCTCTTATGAGAATCGCGATACCGTTTTTTTTAACGATTACGCTCATATTCCTAGCCACGTTATCTGCTCACGCTGTCAATCTCAAAAGCAGTGAGCAGCATACGGAAACAAATCTTTTTTCAAATAATTTTTCACCGAGTGCCTCACTCAGCAACCTGAATTCGACGGGGAATTCCACATCTGTTGGAAGCCATGAACCGTCCCTCCATGTTGGTGGTGCCGTGCGCTATAATCTGCTGCTTACCAATTATGAGAGCGGAACCAGTGCGACGGACGGACAGTTCACCTTTGATACCTGGAGAATCAATGTCGTCTATGACAATCCCGGCGGCATTGGCCTGAACTTCGAATACCGTTTTTATCCCACGTTCGGAACGCATTTCATAAAGCAGGGATGGCTCGATTATTCCCTGAGCGATCAAACGGAACTCCAGCTTGGAGTGACACAGGTACCGTTCGGCAACCTGCAGTATAATTCAAACAGCTGGTGGTTCAGCCTGGCCTACTATGTCGGACTGGAGGATGATCATGACATGGGCCTGAAGATGACCCATACCACGGACAACTTTCAGCTCGATCTCGCCTATTTCTACCAGCCAGAGCCCGAAGGACCTCCGGCACAATTTGGTGTGGGTGGATCGGGACGGTACTCCTATGACGTGATTCCCGACGGAAATGCCAGCCTGTCCGAGCGAAATCAGTTCAATATTCGCGGGGCTTACCTGATGGACAACGGTGAATTCGGTGCCTCGCTGCAATACGGACAGCTTTACAGCTCGGCCCTTGATCAGTTCGACAACCGGTTTGCCGCCGCTGTCCACGGCAGTTTCTCGTTCGGTAACTTCACCGTCATGCCCCAGTTCCTCTACTATTCCATGGATGCCGTGGATGACAACGGCCGGGATCTGAGCACGGTCCACATGGGTGCCTACGGCATTCCGTACGAAGTATCCACCGAGGCATGGATGGCCACGCTTGGCCTGTCCTATTCCATGGACGTGAACATTGGTCCTGTCACCAACCTCACCTTCTACAACGACTTCAGCTACATGCAGAACCAGGTCGGGGAAGGCAGTACCTGGCGGGCCACCGGTGACGAGCTGACCCTGGATGACAATTTTGAATCCACCGTTCAGAACATCACCGGTTTTCTGATCTCGGCCGGACCGGTGTTCACCTACGTGGATATCGCACAGGGGATCAACCAGCCCTGGCTGACGGACCACTTTGGGGTCGGTATTGGACCGGGACATGAAGACCTCGGCCTGGGCGATTCCGATTACAACATCCGCCTGAACATCAACATTGGATTTTATTTCTAAGATGAAAAGATATGCATGCCGGCCGATGTGCGACCAGACTGCGCTATAATAGCGGTCGCACCTAATTAAGATCGCACAACCCGGCATGATGTGCTATGGCAGCTGAAAAGCAGCTGTGGATATATTCAGAACGCAAATGGAGAAAAGGAATATGCAAACGCGAAACACCACCTCATTACTAAAAAGCGGCTGGACAGCCATTGCCTTTGCCGTAGTGGCTGTTCTTGGCCTGCAGGCCTGTGAAACCGAGACCGACGAAATCCGGATTGGCTATGTTCTTTGGGATTCGGAGATTGCATCCACCCATGTGGTTGCTGCCATCATTGAAGATGAGCTGGGCCATGATGTCAACCTGACGGCTGTCGATGCCGGACCGATGTGGACCGGCATGGCGCGCGGTGACTTCGACGCCATTGTTGCCGCCTGGTTGCCGGGCACGCACTCGGCCTACCTGGAACAGACCCAGGATGATATCTTAAACCTCGGACCCAATCTGGAAGGCGCCAAGATCGGCTGGGTCGTTCCGGCCTATGTCCCGGTCAACAGCATTGATGAGCTGAACGACTACGTGGATGAATTTGACGGTCAGATCACCGGCATCGATCCCGGCGCCGGACTCATGGCGGCCAGCGAAGAGGCCTTAGAAGCCTACGAACTGAATTATAACCTGCTCTCCGGTTCCGATGCTGCCATGACAGCGGCACTGGAGCGGGCCATTGACCGCGAAGAGTGGATCATTGTCACCGGCTGGACCCCGCACTGGAAATTTGCGGCCCATGATCTCAAATATCTGGAAGATCCGCTGATGGCCTTTGGTGAAGCAGAACATATCGCCACCATTGTGACTCCGGACCTGGAAGAACGCTACCCGGATGTGTTCCGCTTCCTTGACAATTTCTTCTGGACCCCGGAAGAGATGGGTGAAGTCATGATCTACATGGAGGATGGCATGGAGCCCTTCGATGCGGCCCGTCAGTGGATCTCAGAAAATCCGGACCGTGTCCGTGAATGGGTAAACTGACCTCACACTAAAATATTCAGTATGGTGCACCCTGAAACGGTGCGCCATTTTTTAACTCTGTGGGCGTGATAACACGGAATCAATAAGCAAGGTATGAGTGAAATCATTACAGTCCGAAATCTGTTCAAAATTTTCGGAGACAATCCGAAAAAAGCCCTCCAGGCCCTTAAAGAGGGCAAGTCAAAGGACGAAATACTGCGGGAACACAAACAGATCGTGGGAGTCCGGGATATCAACTTTTCAGTCCAGGAGGGAGAAATATTTGTGTTGATGGGGCTGTCAGGAAGCGGCAAGTCGACATTGCAGCGTCTTATCAACCGACTTCACGAGCCCACCAGCGGTGAAATCGTGATCAACGGCACCGATGTCGTCAAGCTCAACCAGAACGATCTGCGCGAGTTCCGGCGGAAAAATTTCTGCGGCATGGTTTTCCAGAACTTTGCAATACTGCCACACCGCAATGTGCTAGGCAACGTGGAGTTCGGGCTTGAGCTGCAGGGAGTTGAAAAGGAAGAGCGGCAGGAAAAAGCCAGAAAGATCATCAAACTGGTGGGGCTGGAAGGCAACGAAGACAACTACCCGTCACAACTTTCAGGTGGCATGCAGCAACGGGTCGGGCTGGCGCGCGGGTTGGCCGTGGATGCCGATATCCTGCTTATGGACGAGGCTTTCAGTGCCCTGGATCCCCTGATCCGGCGTCAGATGCAGGACGAATTGCTGGAGCTTCAGGCACGGATGAAGAAAACCATACTGTTCGTAACCCATGACCTGGACGAGGCTTTTCGCCTGGGTGATCGCATTGCCATCATGAAAGACGGGCTCATTGTCCAGGTGGGAACCGCTGAAGAGATCATTTCCAGGCCGGCCGACGAGTATGTCAGGACCTTTGTGGAGGACATGGACCGGTCCGCCGTGCTTACCGCAAGAACGATCATGCTGCCGGTCAAGGAACGGGCTTTCACCGGAGACGGACCCCGCACTATTCTCCGCAAGATCAGAAGATATGGCCTTTCGGGCATACTCGTGACAGACTCCAAGAGGCATCTGAAAGGGTATATCCTTGCGAAGGAACTTGCGGACTACATTGATAGGAACAAGCAGGTGGAGGATCTTAAAATGGATCAATCCCTGGTACGGGATGCGGCTTATGTCGACCGGGACATGCCCTTGAACGAAGTGATCAACGTATATCAGGAAGCGGACTACGGTCCCATTGCGGTGGTCGATTCCGACCAGCGACTCGAAGGAGTGATCGTGCGCGGAGCCATCATTGCGGCCCTTTCGGAAGGGTATGAAATCCAGCCGAACGATCAGCCGGATCCGCAAAAGGAAGAATAGACAGATAATTTTGCCAACCTGTATCCATTACTGCAAGTGAACCCATGTTTCCATTCCGAATTCCCATAAGAGACTGGATATCCGATGCTGTCGATTATCTGGTCAGTGAATATGCCGCCGTATTTGACGCTTTCAGTGCACTGGTCTACTTTCTTGTCGACAACCTGAAAGACGGGATGCTGGCCCTTCATCCCCTGGCGCTCATCATTGTAATTGCAGCCATAACCCTCAAAATGGCGGGCTGGCGGGTGGCGCTGTTTGCCGCGCTGGGACTGCTACTGTCCGAAAACATCGGTTTGTGGCAAGCATTTGTGGAGACGCTTGCACTGGTACTGACAGCCGAGCTGCTGGTCATGGTGGTCGGCTTGCCGCTTGGGGTCCTGGCTGCCCGAAAAGACGGCTTCCATTCTGTTGTCCGGCCTGTTCTTGATTTGATGCAGACCATGCCGGCATTTGTCTATCTCATTCCGGCCGTCATGTTTTTTGGATTGGGACTGGTGCCCGGGGTGGTCGCAACCTTTGTGTTCGCACTGCCGCCGCTGATCCGGCTGACCAATCTTGGAATCCGGCAGGTTCCCAAGGAACTTGTGGAGGCAGCCGATGCTTTTGGCGCCACGGGATCCCAGAAGCTGTTCAAAGTGCAGATCCCGGTGGCCATGCCGACCATCATGGCCGGTGTCAACCAATCGATCATGCTTGGCTTGTCCATGGTGGTCATTGCCGCCATGATTGGCGCCGGCGGACTTGGCGAGGATGTCCTGCGCGGCATCCAGCGACTGCAGGTCGGCCAGGGTTTTGAGGCCGGACTGGTAGTGGTGATCATGGCTATTATTCTGGACCGCATCACAGCCGGTTTCGGAGAAAAGACTTCGACGTCGTGACCCCCGTTGGTTCATCCGTTTGATGCTATTCCAGGAAATTGGTATGTTCCTGCGATTACAGCAGCAGAACATGGCAGCCGGAATGCGCGCTCGGATATAGGGGAAATACCAGAATTCACAGCATCCCGGTTTTCGTAATACCGGAAAGCCGTTGTTCTGTAACCAATTAAAGGAGGTTAGATGCCATTTTACAAGAAACTGGGGCTTGAAGTCAATCCCTATATCTTTTTCATTTCCATAGCCGCCATCGTCACTTTCCTGTTGTTCGGTGTTTTTGCCACTGAGGCCACCGGCAGGGTTTTTGCCGTGATCCAGGATTTCATTGTGGGCAAATTCGGATGGTTCTACATCCTCTCAGTTGCCGTTTTTCTCATCTTTGTGATCTTTCTGTTTTTCAGCCGGTTCGGCAAGATCAAGCTCGGCCCGGATGATTCCGAGCCTGACTACACTTATGCCTCCTGGTTCACCATGCTCTTCAGTGCCGGCATGGGAATCGGCCTGGTCTTTTTCAGCGTGGCCGAGCCCATGTTCCACTATATGGCACCGCCGACCATGGATGGGGAAACCATGGAAGCGGCCCGTGAAGCGATGCGGCTGACCTTCTTTCACTGGGGCGTGCATCCCTGGGCCATCTACATCGTCGTGGGCATGTCGCTGGCCTACTTCCATTTCCGCAAAGGCCTGCCGCTGTCCATCAGATCCGCTTTTTATCCCCTCCTTGGAAACAGGATTTACGGGTGGATGGGCAATACCATCGACATCCTGGCCATTTTCGGGACCAAGTTCGGTGTAGCCACGTCGCTGGGACTCGGGGTTATACAAATCAATGCCGGACTGCAGTATCTCTTCGGTATCGGCATCTCAACCAACATCCAGATACTCCTCATCGTGGGTATCACCGCCATTGCAACGGTTTCCGTGGTGCTTGGGCTGGACAAGGGGATCCGCGTGCTCAGTAATTTCAACATGAGCGTTGCCATAGGGCTCATCATATTCGTGTTCATCACAGGTCCGACCATCTACCTCCTCAACGCTACGGTCGAGAACACCGGCTACTACCTTCAAAACCTGATCCAGTCCACGTTCTGGCTGGGTACCTTCGATGAAGGGGCTTCCGACTGGCTCGGTGGATGGACGCTCTTCTACTGGGGCTGGTGGATCGCATGGTCGCCGTTTGTGGGGATGTTCATCGCGCGGATTTCACGCGGCCGCACCATCCAGGAGTTTGTGGCCGGCGTATTGCTCGTTCCCACGGCATTCACCTTCATCTGGCTTACCGTTTTCGGCAACACGGCCCTTCACATGGAGATCTTTGGAGATGGTGGTCTTACCGGCCTTGGTACCGAACAGATGCTTTTTGCCATGCTTGACGGACTTCCGCTGGCACAGATAAGTTCGATCGCAGCCACCCTGGTCATCGTCACGTTTTTCGTGACATCATCCGATTCGGGCTCGCTTGTGATCGACATGCTCGCCTCCGGAGGCAAACCGAATCCACCCGTTGGACAGCGTGTGTTCTGGGCAATTTCCGAAGGTGCCGTAGCTGCGGTCCTCTTGCTGGCTGGTGGTCTGGTGGCCCTGCAGACAGCGGCCATTACCATGGGCCTGCCGTTTACGATGATCCTGCTGGTAATGTGCCTGAGCCTTTACAAGGGTCTGCGTTCGGATGGCACTGAGCGCCTGGTGCGCAGGAAGACCTTTACCAAAAAATCGAAGCAGACGACCATTGACAAAACCGGAGAGGATGGTGATGTGTGAAGGGGGTCTCCGGCAAATCATACCGGATAATATGAGGAGATGATATGAGTGACTGGAAAAAAGAGCTGAAAGAGTTATTTGACGATGAATACCACAACAAGATCCGAATGCAGGTCGAATCGGAGGGCAAGACCCGCATCAAGCGGTTCGTTTCCGAGGTTGTGGAGCCCGCCTTCGAAGAGATCGCCGAGGAACTCAAAGAGTACGAGCGCGACATCGATGTTGAAATCGAGACTATGGCGGCTGCCATCCGTGTCTATTACGAGGGGCACGAGGAGTTCTATTTCTCGATCCGCTCACGGCCCTACAAAAAAAAGGAGTTCTCTTTTCCCGTACTCCCGCTGAAGGATGAGAAAGGTGATTATTACCGGGCGGAAGTGTACCTTAAGGAAGGTCCTCTCTACCATGACGTGACCAATTACAACAAGGAACAGATCATCCGTGAATTCCTGCATGAGTACAAAAGGCACGTGCAGTGGAACAAGTGATGTGACTTCTCAGGTCAGGAACCCTATTTCATTCATTAAAACAACAGATGTTCGGATCCGTGGTCCGTTTTATCAAGCGCTGGCTGCCGGGGCGCGATGAAGTCCGGCATCCGGGACGATTTGCACGTCAATCGGTGGCCATGCTGCGGCGGGAGTATCAGGGGAAACCGCTTGAGGAGGCGCACGTCGATCCGGAACCCATCCTGCAGTTTGAAGCGTGGTTTGAAGAAGCGACCCGTGTGATCCGTGATGATCCGAACGCGATGATCCTCTCCACGGTGGATGAACAGGATGGTCCGTCAGCGCGTACCGTATTGCTGAAGGGGTTCAGCGAGGAGGGATTCATCTTCTACACCAATTATGACAGCCGGAAGGGCCATCAGATCCGGGGCAACCCGAGGGTGGCGCTCACGTTTCACTGGCCGGACCTCATGAGGCAGGTCTGCATTGAGGGGGTTGCCGGCAAGACCAGCGCGGAGCAGTCCGATACCTACTTCCAAAGCCGGCCTGCGGGAAGCCGGATCAGTGCCGTGGCTTCACCCCAGAGCCGGGTGGTTGCTTCGCGCCGGGAGCTGGAGGACAGGGCTCGGGATCTTGAGGAAAAGTACAGGGACCTTGACGACATTCCGCGTCCGGATCACTGGGGCGGATACCTGGTGCGTCCGGAGCGCATCGAGTTCTGGCAGGGAAGGGTCAACCGGCTGCACGACCGCATCTGTTACACGCGCAAGCCGCAGGGTGGATGGGAATTCCGGCGGCTTGCACCCTGAGTGTTATAATGGCGGATCATCGGATCTTGTTGTTGTCCGGGACGGTCATCAGCATGAGGAGCCCGTTCCTCTCATCAGAGGGAATCATTCCCCGGAGTAGATGCATCCGGTGGTGCACGTCTCCATGACCTCGATGCGGGTCAGTTCCGGCAGCAGCGGTTTGGTCTTTTGCCAGATCCAACGGGCCAGGTTTTCACTGGTCGGGTTCTCGAGGCCTTCGATGTCATTGAGCACGTAGTGGTCGAGCTGCAGATAGACCGGCGAAAAGGCCTTTTTGATATCGGCAAAATCTTTTATCCAACCGATGTGCGGGTCGACCTGGCCACTGATGCAGAGCCGCACGCGGTAGGAATGCCCGTGCATGCGCCGGCATTTGTGGTCTTCGGGCAGGTTTGGCAGGTAATGTGCCGATTCGAACTGAAATTCCTTGTAAATCTCCATGTTGAGCATATTAGGTTCACGGACTACTTTTTCTTGAGGCGGTCCTTGAGGAGCTCGCTGGCAATGCGCGTGAAGTCGTATTCGGTGACGATACCGACCAGTTTTCCGTTCTCGATAACGGGCAGGCTGGAAACGTCATTGTGCTGCATGAGCTCAATGGCATCCACAGACGCGGTTTCCGGCGTGACCGTGACCACCTCCCGGTCCATGATGTCGCTTACGGAGACGTTCACATGGTCCAGGTTTTTAGCGATGATGTTGTTCAACGTGCTGATCATGGTCCTGTACGTGACCAGACCCACGAGCTGATGGTCGTCGTTTTCCACCGGGATGTGCTTGATGCTCTGCCACTCCATGACGTTGGCGGCCAGGTCGATGATATCGTCCTCTTTGAGTGTGTAGATATCGGTGGTCATGAACTGTCCGACAGTTGCAAAGGCTTTTTCCCACCGGTTCTTCCGCAGAACGGTTGCCTTGGGCCAGAGGTGGACCGGCTTTCCGGATTTCTGGTGCTTGAGCGTGGCATCGGCCAGAGCGGTCATTTTCTCGTGTCGGCTCCAGATGTCCTCAAGGTGATGGAAGGAATCAACCTGCCAGATGGCGCCGTTCTGCCGCTTTTTGGTGCGATCGTAAATGATGCCGAGGTAGTGGTCGATGTCCTCCGGGGCAAGCTGATGCTGCGAGAGGCCCTCCCTGGCAAGGGGTACCAGTTCGTTCATGATCAGGTCCTGAACCGGCCAGGTGTGGCCGTCCAGCCACTTGATCTGCGAGTGGAGTCCGCGTCGCGCCGTGCTCAGGAAGTTGCTTTCCACCTCCTTGAAGGGGATAAGCCTGGTGATGTCACTGTACTGGGTGGAAACGCCGGCCATAAGTCCGAGCCAGAAAGCGGCGTTGGCTACTTCATCCACAACCGTCGGCCCTGATGGCAGCACCCGGTTTTCGATGCGCAGGTGCGGCTTCCCGCCAGTGATGCCGTAGCACGGACGGTTCCAGCGATAGATCGTCCCGTTGAAGAGCTGCAGCGCCTCAAGTTTGGGGATGCGGCCGTTGTCCAGTGCCTCGAACGGATCCTCGATATCGTCGATGGCGAAAAGCACCCGGAAGCGCGTGATATCCTCCTGGAAGATCTCCAACACGGACTCTTCCACCCATTTGGATCCGAACTGGACGCGCGGTTTGCGTTCGTGCACGAAATCCTGCGCCTTCCGGTTGTCGATGGACTGCTGGAATACGGCGATCCGGGTCTCATGGAACAGTTGTTTGCCGAACAGGAACGGGGAATTGGCGGCGGTGGCCAGGACCGGCGCGGTGACCAGCTGGGCGATGTTGTGCAGCCGGGCAAAATCATCCCTGGACACCTGGAAATGGATCTGGAAGCTGGTGTTGCACGATTCCATCATAACCGAATCGTGCTTGACATGCAACTCGTCGGCTCCCTTGATCTTCAACTCATGCTCGGCTCCCCGGACCCGCGTCAGCGCGTCGTTGAGCATGTAGTAGCGCGACTTGGGCGTAATGTTATCCATGCCCAGGTCCGATTTCCGGATCGTGGTGAGACTGCCCATGAGAATGATGTCGCCCTCGTACTTTTCGGCGACTTCACGGGCCTTGTTGATACCGTTGTTGAGCTGCTGTTCCAGGTCATGCAGGCAGCGCCCGCCGAAGGCAAGCGGATCAAGGTTGAATTCCAGGTTGAAGCGTGCCAGCTCGTAGGTGAACCGGGGGTCGTCGATGTCCTCCACGATCTTTGTGTTGATGGGATGGGGTCGGCTGGCACGGTCGATGATGAAGACCTCCTGTTCGGCGCCGATTCGCTTGGTATCCCGCTCGAACATATCGTCGGCGAGCATCTGCTCCATAGCTTTCAGATCGCGGATAAGGTACTTGGTGAAAGCACGGAGTTTTTCCGGCTGCTGGGCATTGGCTGGATTTTCCATGGGTCCGGAGTAAATGTAGGGATACCGTTTTTTAACTACCTGCAGTTGGCCGGACCGGCTAAAGCTCGCCGTGTTCCTTGCCGATGGGGTCACCCATTTTCGGATTGATGCTGAGTACCGCCGTTTTCACCAGCCGCAGTACGTTGGCGGCGGTGCTCCCCAGTCGCAGATAGTTCAGACCGGTGTATCCCAGGGTGGACATGACCACCAGATTGTATTTTTTCTGGCCGGTCAGATGTACGATGGCTTCGTGGATGGATGATTTGACGGGCAGCGCCTCTGCGGTGACCTTGTCCCGTAAATCCGCAAAATGCTCATCCACCCAGGTATCCAGTTTTTGCTGCCGCTCGCCAATCTGATCATCGAATGCGCTGACCTTGTCGAATTGAGAGAGGTTTACCAGGTGGACCAGATGGATATGGGCATAGGTTTTTTTGACCAGCGCCCGGGCATAGTCAAAGGCCTCCAGTGAGTTATCGGAAAAGTCGGTGGTCAGCAGGATGTCGGTCAGCGGCTTGATCTTTGAATCCTTCTCCACCAGCAGCACGGGCGCCTTGCTGAAGCGTACCACACGCTCGGTTACCGAACCCAGGAACAGTCGGGAAAAACCGGACCGGCCGTGGGTCGACATCACCACGATGTCGGCACCTTCCGATTCCTCCATGATGATTTTCCAGGGTTTTCCTTTGCGGACCAGCACAGGTTCCAGGTTGTCCTCATCTGCGTATTGCAACAGTTTTGATTCAAGCTCTTTTTCCAGGTCGGGGATTTTGCGGGACTCCCGGGGAGCGATCGGAAAACTGGCGCTCTCTTTTTCCGGCTGGTAGACGTAAAGTGGAAGGATGCTGCCATCCAGGACATCCGCCAGGTAATTGGCCGATTCAAAAGCGATCATGCTCAGGTCCGAAAGATCGGTCGGGACGAGGATTCTGGGATTTTCCATAGACAGTTACATGGATTGATTCGCGGGATCTTTGCAATCGTTTAAAAAAAGTACGTTGCCCGAAATAACAGATTTTTTAAGGATAAATCCAATCGTTTTGGTCAATTGGTCCGGCCTGCTTCCGGAACACACCGGAAACGGGTCGGACAATCCTTACGGAGAGGGTATGCAATCTGCCGGAAACGGGTCGGGAAATCATCACGGAAAGGGCATGAAATCTGCCGGAAACGGGTCAAACGGTGCGAGAGTAACGGGCCTTTTTTTGCGGGTCGCCGTAATAGGCGTCAAAGGCGGTGGCGATGTTTCTCAGGAACATGCGACCGGTTTCGGTGACCCGGAGGCCGTGGGGGGTCCGGTCAATGAGCCCATCCGCTGCCATATCCTCCAGCGGTGCCAAGGATCCGGCGAAATAGGAGGATGCGTCGATGCCCCAAAGGTCCCCGACTGCCCGGAAATCGAGTTCGAGATCACACATGAGCCGCATGATGGTGTGCCGCCGGATGCGGTCGTCGTCAGTGAGGTAGTACTCCCGGGACCAGGGGAGCAGGCCTTCGTCGATGCGCCGGTGGTACTCGTCAAGGTCCTTGACCGACTGGAGGTAGCCGTCGCCGATCTGCGAGATGGAGGACATGCCGAACCCGTAAATATCGGAGTCGGCCCGGGTGCTGTACCCCTGGAAGTTGCGCTGAAGGGTGCCGTTCTGTTGCGCCAGGGAGAGGTCATCGCCGGTCCTGGCAAAATGATCCATGCCGATGTAGCTGTAGCCGGAGGAGGTGAGATTGGCGATCATCATCTCGAGCATGGCGAATTTTTCGTGGGCATCGGGCATGGGATGCCGGTCCAGCAGCTTCTGGGAGGGCATCATCCAGGGAACGTGCGCGTAGTGGAAGATAGCAAAGCGGTCGGGATCCAGTGTTTTTACGGCCGCCAGCGTATCCTCGAAACTTTCACGGGTCTGAAACGGCAGTCCGTAGATCAGGTCGACGTTGATGCTGTTTATGCCGGCATCGCGCAGCCAGCGGACCGTGCGCTCGTTGGTTTCCATGGGCTGGATGCGGTTGATGGCCTTCTGCACATCCTCCCGGACATCCTGGATGCCGATGGATGCCCGGTTGCAGCCGATTTCCGCCAGCGCCCGGACATGGTCTTCGGTGAGGCGGCGCGGGTCGATTTCCACGGCCAGTTCCATGTCCCGCTCAAACGGGAACAGGTCTCTGATCCTGCGTCCGGTTTCCCGCAGTTCATCGGGTGTCAGAAAGGTGGGGGTCCCGCCACCGAAGTGGAGCTGGACGACCCTGTTGCCGCTGTTCATCCGTGAACTCATCGATTCCAGTTCGGAATACAGCCGCTTCAGATAGGCCGTGCTGTCACCTTCCCGGCGGGTGATCACCTTGGTGCAGCCGCAGTACCAGCACAGCGACGCACAGAACGGGATATGGATGTAGAGGGACAGCGGACGAGCAACGGAGTTGCGCTCATCAATGAGATCAAGGGCCCGCTGCGGGTGCTCCATGTCCATGAAATGCGGTGCCGGTGGATAGGAAGTGTATCGCGGCGCCTGCCGGCTGTACTTTGTTACCAGTTCGTGACGGTGGCCCATGGTAGATCCGGGGATTGATAGCGTTTGTTACTGTGTGTTGATGACCGGGATTGGACATGCAAGGTATGCTTGATAATACGGGTTTGCACGGTCAAATATTTGACCAGGGCAACCGCGGACGGCAGGGACCCGTACTTTGCTGTACTATCCGGTATGCAGAGTCAATGGTTGAAAAAGTGTAATGGAACCGGTTTTTTATCCACGAACCTTCATTTTCCCTTTATATCAGGAGACGAAATTTGAACCGAAGTCGTTTTATTGTAAGATTATGATAATATAAAGATATGTAAGACCGTGTCTGTTCCGGTGGCAACGGTGTGTTTTTTAATGAAAGCGATTCCAAAAAAGATGCGTGACCTTGCATCCATTTTTTGTATTTTTTTACTGCGACTTTCTGCACCAGCTGCAGGAATCTTTCAGAATTTTCAATAACATGGTCTTTCCACAGAAAGCCAGGGAGTAAAACAATGACTCTATTAGATCGAAAAAAGCCGAATGTAAATCTGCACAAGTACTATATGATCAATCTGCAGATTGGTTTTATCGTCACCCTGATCCTTCTGATTACCCTGTTCCGAGTGAACCTGCAACCCGGCGGTGAGTTCGAGATCGTTGAGGTCGAGCAGGAGATCATCGAGATGGAAGAGATCGTCCAGACCGAACAGGAGATCACCCCACCCCCGCCTCCCCGTCCGCCATCACCGGAGCCGGTGCCTGACGATGAGATGATCGAGGATGCCTTTTTCGACCTGGATACGGAGATTGATCTGGATGCGCCCATGGATATGCCTCCTCCCCCGCCCCCGCCCGACGATGAGGAAGAGGAAGAGCCCGAGGTGTTCACCATCGTTGAGGATATGCCGGAACTGATCGGCGGGATGCAAGCCATCTATGAGCACCTTCGCTATCCGGAAATTGCACGCAAAGCCGGAATCGAAGGACGCGTGGTCGTTCAGTTCATTATCGATGAGCAGGGCAACGTGGTGGATCCGGTCGTTGTCCGCGGTATCGGTGGCGGCTGTGATGAGGCCGCAATCGAGGCGGTCAAGCAGGTTCAGTTCACCCCTGGCCGCCAGCGGGGCCGTGCGGTACGGGTGCGCTACTCACTGCCCATAACGTTCCGCCTCTCCCAGTAGGCAGATACCCGTCATTACATTCAGCAAATGCTTCGAGGCACTGCTCCGGATTGCCCGGGTCAGTGCCTTTTTCATTGGGGGACTTACGTTTCCGGCTATTGATTATCACAATGAAAACTTACCATATTGGTTTGTTTATCTAATCACAGGCCCGGCCGGCTGGATGCGGACCGGCATTTTGTCACTAACGCATGACCTGCAGGACACGACACACGAAAAATGACCCCGCGAATCTGCCCGATGCTGCTTTTTTGAAACGGCAATTGCAGGCGGTTGCCGCATTGGCGGAGCTTTTTCTGAAAGGCGAGAAAATCGAGAAGCTCTATGATCTGGTTTCCGGAAATATCACGGAAGTGCTGCAACTGGATGGTTGCCTGGTCCTGAAAAGGAAATACAGGGAAAGTGAGCAGTCGTATCATCTGTTTTCCGCCTGCGGTTTCTGTGATCTGAAAAATCTGGAATCGACCGACTGGCTGGACAATGCTCAGTTTCAGGAGACGATGGGATCAGGCGGTGTGGTCTGCGTGGAGCAATACGGCACAGAAAGTAGGTTTTCACCGCCGGATCGCGATTGTTTCAGGGAGTTCCGGTCAGGAATGAGCGTGCGGATCCCGGGAGCCCAACATCCGAAGGGGATCATTGCTGTATTCGACCGCGAACCCCGAAGTTACAGCGAACATGAACAGGCATTCCTGAAGACGGTCGCCAATATGCTCGCCGGAGCCCTGTCACGGGAAGAAAACGAAAGCGAGCTCATGGAGAGTGAGGCGCGCTCCATGGCCATTCTCGACACGGCTGTTGACGGTATCATCACCATCGATGTCCGGGGCAGCATCACCCTGTTCAATCAGGCCGCCCAACAGATTTTCGGCTACAGGGAGGAAGAGGTGTTGGGAGAAAACATCAGCATCCTCATGCCCGAACCATACCGCGGAGAGCATGACCAGTATCTGAAGAACTATGCGTCGACCGGCAGGAAAAAGATCATCGGCAGCGGCAGGGAGATGACCGGATTGCGAAAGGACGGTAAAACGTTCCCTCTCTACCTGGCCGTGAGTGAGTTCCATACCGCGGGTGGACGGTCCTACACGGGCATTGTAAGGGACATCAGCGACCAGCGGCGGCTGGAACAGGAAGTGCTCAGGATTAGTGACCACGAGCGGCGCCGGATCGGACAGGATCTGCACGACGGGTTGGGTCAGATGCTGACCGGTATCGGGCTGATGAGCCGGAGCCTGAAAAAAATGCTGGAAAGCGAAAACTCAAAGGCAGCGGAACAGGCCGCCGAAATCACCCGATTGATCCGGAAAGCAGATGTCTATGCCAAAAATCTCTCAAGGGGACTGCTTCCGGTGGATTTCGAAGTTCGGGGACTGGTGACGTCACTCGAAAGGCTGGCGGCAAATGCCGAGCGCCTGTTCGGCATCACCTGCCATTTCACCGAAGACAATCCGCCTGTCTTCCACGACACGACTGTCAATGAACATCTTTTCCGTATTGCCCAGGAAGCCATCAGCAATGCGGTCAAGCATGGATTGGCCGGAGAGGTTATATTGGAACTGTTTGCCACTTCGGAGTTTGCCTGCCTGAGGGTCGTTGACGACGGCAGGGGGTTTTCCGGCGACTGGCATGACAAGAAAGGTTCCGGAATGGATATCATGCAGTTCCGCGCCCAGCTGATCGGTGCAAACCTCGACATCAGGAACATAGAAGAGGGCGGTGCCGAACTGAGCTGCATCCTCCCGAGAACCGAAACGATATACCGGGTGGATGCGGATTGATGCGCGGGATGACCGCCCTTCCCGGATCACAGGCATGCACGGTCCGGCGGGAATCAGCGGGTCAGGGGGTGGCATGGCAACCATAACGGGGGTGGCAGACAGAACATGAACAGAAATTTCCGAGGCACATCATGGCATTAGAGATCATCATCGTGGAAGATCATCCGCTCATGCAGAAAGGGATGGAGATGACACTGAACGCCGAAATTGACATGCAGGTGGTCGGGATGGCATCGTCAGGGGAAGAGGCGCTTTCTCTCGTGGAAAAAATTCGGCCGAAACTGGCTATTGTGGATATATCCCTTCCGGGCATGAGCGGTCTCGAGCTCATCAAGCTGCTCCGGGCACGCCATGACGACCTTCGCATCCTGGTAGTCTCACGCCATGAAGAGGATCTGTTTGCCGAGCGGGCCGTCAGGGCAGGCGCCCAGGGGTATATCATGAAAATCGACGCCGGGGAACAGGTGGTGGATGCGGTCCGGAAAATTGCAAATGGCGGGATATATCTCAGTGACAAGATCAGCAGCAAGCTGCTCATGAACCTGACATCCGGACATGATGCCGGTGAGAAATCCCCCTACGAGTTGCTCAGCGACCGCGAGCTGTCTGTGTTCCGGATGATCGGGAAAGGCAGGTCCACAAAGGAAATAGCCAGCCGGATGCACATCTCGTCCAAAACAGTGGACACCTACAAGGCCAGGATCAGGGAGAAGCTGAACATAGCTGACGGAGCCGGGTTGCTGCAGCAGGCCGTTCAGTGGATCAGGGAGAAAGAGCAGTAGCAGAACAGGCTTTTCTGACATCATCAGGGGGTGTAGGGAAATTCCCTACAATTCGGGTAGGGAAATCACCTATATAACATTCAGGGATATGCCTATTACCCGAAACCGTACTTTTTAGGATTTTTGCATGTCCTGATAAAACAGGGTCAAAGCAGACGGCTAAATCCGCTTTGAATTATCCATGGGGCATCAGGTAAACCAAAATCTTAATAAGTAACACTATGAAAAAGCTCTTACTCCTACTGCTCGCAGTAACTGTTTCTACGACTGTTGCACAGGCACAGTTTATGGGTCCGCTCCAGTACTTTACACCGAACGATCAGACCGGGCTCAACCAGTTTGAGGCACCGAAAACCACAGATGTGGCCTTTGACGGCCTTCGTGTGCGCATTGGCGGTGCGAACACCCTGCAGTTCCAGGGCCTGACCCAGGAAGGGGCATCGGAAAACCTTGCCAATCTTGGCTCCAACTTCAACCTGGCCACATCCAACCTCGACCTGGATGTCCAGTTGCACAACGGCCTCCGCATGCATCTGAGAACCTATCTCTCTTCCCGCCACCACTCTGAGGCCTGGGTGAAAGGCGGATATATGCAGATTGACCGCCTGGATTTCATTCAGGAAGGATTTCTGTCCAATCTGATGGATAAAGTCACGATCAAAGTCGGACACATGCAGATCAACTACGGTGACTCCCATTTCCGCCGGACCGATAACGGTGCTGCCATACTCAATCCGTTTGTGGGCAACTACATCATGGACTCCTTCACCACCGAGGTAGGTGGCGAGGTATACTACCGCGACCGTGGATTCATCGGGATGATCGGTATCACCAACGGAAAACTGAACCAAAGCACTATCAAGTCCGACATCGACACCAATCCCTCCATCGTCGGTAAACTTGGCTTTGACCGCCAGATCAACCCGGACCTGCGCGTTCGCCTGACCGGTTCGGTCTACCACACATCCCAGGCCGAGCGCATTTTCCTGTACGCAGGTGACCGTGCCGGCAGCCGGTACTACAATGTTGTGGAAGGCGGTGACTACAGCGGTCGCCTGGATCCCGGTTTCGCCCTCTCCGGTTTCGCACCGGGCGGACCTGTCGGCGGCGAGATGACGGCCATCATGATCAACCCCTTCGTGAAATTCCAGGGGCTTGAGTTCTTCGGCAAGTTTGAAAACATTGCCGGTAAAAGAACCAGTGAAGCCGACACACGCACCTTCAACCAGTATGGCGCCGAGCTCCTGTACCGGTTTGGCCCTTCCGAGAACATCTACGTGGGCGGACGCTACAACCTGGTCACGGGCGAAATGGCCAACGGTGATGACATCGAGATAAGCAGAATTAATATCGGTGGCGGATGGTTTATGACAAAGAACGTCCTTGCGAAAATCGAATATGTCACCCAGAACT
>SKWQ01000011.1 GCA_007128855.1 Balneolales bacterium | reverse complement strand
TGATCTGGATCATGCCCGCCGTACCATCGATATGCTGGAAGCACAAATCAATGATATGGGATCGCAACTTGACAATGACATCCAGCGCATCAACCACATCCACGAAGCAGCCGGTATCGCAAACCTGACCAGAACCCTGGAATCGGGCATCTACATCCAGACCTATGCTGCCTGGAGCACTCGCCTCACCCACCGGGCACTGGAAATGACCCGCAACGGACTGGCTCAGCGCGGTTACGAAACCGACCGGCTCACCTTCTCCGTCTTCCAGCTTTCAAACGGACTTTACACCGTACAGATCGGTAACCTCGGCAACATGGACGAAGCCGATGACGTACTCAACGGCGCGCTCGACATCTTCGATGACGCCTTTATCCATGTCCGCGAATAACTGCCGGCAACCCGCAAATCACAACTCCATCCATGAACATTCTGGTTACCGGCGCAGCCGGTTTCATAGGCTATCATCTGTCCGGACGCCTGCTCGCTGACGGCCACTCCGTAACCGGGCTCGACAACATCAACGACTATTACGATCCCCGGATCAAACAGGATCGGCTTGCCCGGCTCGGGGTGGATGTGGACCTGCCCACACCGGCGGAAAATGCTTCAGGAAACACACCAGTCACTCCGGACAACCTGCAACCAGTCACTTCCGGCAACTTCCGATTTGTGCGGATGGACCTGACTGACCGGACCGGCATCAACGCCCTTTTCGAAGGGAGCGGTTTCGACGCGGTCGTCCACCTGGCAGCACAGGCCGGGGTCCGCTACAGCCTGCAGCATCCCCACGCCTACATCGACAGCAACATCACCGGGTTTCTGAACATTTTGGAAGCGTGCCGGCACCATCCCGTCTCGCATCTGGTCTACGCTTCCTCCAGCTCGGTCTACGGTGCCAACACCCATATGCCGTTCTCGGTGCACCACAATGTCGACCATCCCGTCTCCCTCTACGCCGCCACCAAGAAAGCCAACGAGCTGATGGCCCACACCTACAGCCATCTCTATGGCGTGCCGACCACCGGTCTGCGCTTCTTCACCGTTTACGGACCCTGGGGGCGCCCCGATATGGCCCTGTTTCTCTTTGCCGATGCCATCACCTCGGGCAAACCGATCGATGTGTTTAACCACGGCAGGATGGAGCGCGATTTTACTTACATTGACGACATCATCGAGAGCATCGTCCGGCTGATCCCGAAACCGCCGACAGAAAATCCCGACTGGAAAGGGGATGCCCCGGATCCGGCTACCAGCTTCGCTCCATACCAGATTTTCAACATCGGCAAAAACCAGCCCGTCGCGCTTATGGAATTCATCGGCGAGCTTGAAAAGCAACTGGGAGTGACCGCTGAAAAGAACATGATGGATATCCAGCCCGGTGATGTGCCGCGCACATGGGCCGATGTGGAAGACCTGTTTGAATACACCGGATACCGGCCGAAAGTGACGGTCCGGGAAGGGATTGCGTCCTTTGTCGCCTGGTATCGCGATTATTTTGGAAAATGAGCCACTAAGGTGTTTTTTTGAGTTTTTTTTCGCATGTTGAGGACATTCCCAAAACGGGATCATCAAAAGCAACGAGCCACCTAACAAGTACACAAATGAGGTATCCTTACGGACTCCCGAAGCGTTCCCCGAATCTTTTTTCCGTGACCTCCCGGCGGTTTCATCCCGTGTTGCTGCTTCTGGCATTGTGCCTGCCGCTGACCATGGCCTCATCGCCACCTGATCCGGACGGTAGCGCAAATATACCGCTGACAACAGGCACCTCAATAACTGACCTGCCGCGCGGCGAGATCAGCTACCCGGTACCGGCGCCTTCCAACCCCGACATCATCGCATATACCGTCAGGGATGGCAACCGAAACTATCTGCACCTTCACCATGTCGCCACCGGGGCGGACCAGCGGATCCTGCATCAGGCCAGGCGCGAACAGCCCGTCCAGGGACGGACCCGCTCCGCCACCCGCAGTGAAATTGAATCCATGTTGCGGGAAGCAGGACTCCAGACCGGTTACTTTGAAGGCGACCTCGCATGGAGTCCGGGTCTGGACCAGTTCGGATACCAATGGTTTGCATTTGCCGCCACGCAGGCCGGCAGGGTCCAGCTTCACCTCGGTTACATTGCTTCCGGCGAGACCCTGCGTACGGTGGTCTTTCCCATATCGTTTGCAAATGTGGTTGCAAATCCGGCCTTTTCACCCGATGGGAAATCACTGGTCTTCTCCGCCGACGGGAACCTCTACCTGGTGGGGGATATCGACCGCATTATCCGGAAACGTGATTTTAAGTCTATGCAGCCGCGACGCATCACATCCCACGCCAACGGCAGTTATTTCCCGGCCTGGTCGGCCGACAACCGGCTGATAGCTTATCAGAACAGGCCGGACGAGGGCAGGCGCGCCGGATTCGAATCCGTCTTCGTAATCGATGCGGCTTCCATCACGGAAGGACGACTGCCTACGGCACACAGGGTTTCCATCGATGATGAGGTAGGAAAGGTGCGTCACCACCTGCGTCCATCCTGGGCACCGACCGGACGCATACTCGCATGGTACGAGAATGCCGAACAATCCGAAACAGTGGAAACCATCCGAGACGGTGACGGAGAGGTATTGGAGGATACCGCACCCGGCAAACAGATCCGCCTGGTCCGGGTGGAATGGGATCACAGCCGCAGCGAATACAGGGGCCTGGAGTTTCAAAATGCAGCCCGACGCTTTTTCGCCGATCCGGTCCGTGCCTTCCCCAGAAGCGCACCCCAGTGGGCTTCCATGGAGTACGACCGCCGATCCGCCCACGGCATTCTCTGGGTGCGAAATGATTCCGACCTGGGATATCCGCTCAATTTCTCCCACCTGGCTTATTACAGCGACAACCGTCAGGATTTTACCTTCAATATCTTCAGCTTCAGCAACCGGTTTGCCTGGCTGGAACGAACCAGCAACAATCGCTATCCCACCGCCATTTCATCGGATGGTCACACACGGTATATCTATGTCACCCAGGCCGACGATCGGTCGGAGCTGAAAGTGGTGGACAAGCAGGCGTCGGATATCAGTTCGGTCATCCGCCGGGAATTCCGCGAGGTTCCCGCCGTTGTGCGTGCGGGTCTGTATCCGGGCCTGGGGCATTTTTATATCGGCGAGAACCTCAGAGGTACGTATATGGCGGGTGCCTTTACCGTCATGGCCGGCGTAACCGCCGGAAGCGCAATTGCCCGCTACCGGAATGACCAAGCCAGTCCGGGCAATGCCATCCTTATCACACTGGGAGCGGCCACAGGTGCCGTCTGGGCGTTCAATATATGGGATCTGGAACGACAGTTCCCGGTATACTACGAAGTGCCCGTCGTTAGCACCTTCGAGGGGTACCGAAGGGACCAGGATCCTGAATATCTCAATGGAGACCACGCGGTTCATATCGCCTCAAAACGGAACGCAATCATGCTTTCCATGCTCTATCCCGGACTCGGACAGATTTACATCGGTGAACGGACCAAGGGATATGTGCTTGGGTTTACCTTCACTGCCCTTGCCGGATCGACCCTCGCCAGCGCTGCTTACAGATACCACTTCATTGGACAAACCCCTTCAAATGAAGTACTTTTTGGCTTGGGGACCTTGACACTTGGAACCTGGATTTACAGTCTGATCGATGTCCAGCAGTCCTTCACACACACGTTTTTTGCAGATACAAACGCGGGTGGTGCAGGATCCACTTCCCTGGAGCCAGCCCGGCGCACGGAACTCGCCCTGGCACCCCGTGTCGGACAGTTGAATATTGGAAATCAGATTTACAGAGAGTACGCTGCACTTGGACTCTCGATTTCGTTTTGACGATTACGTCGTGATATGATTTTGCGGGACACAAAACGGGGACGGACCCTGTCCGGGACCAGACCCGTGTCTGTTGTTTAGGTCCCCCGGCATCAGAACGGCGCACTGTTTCAGTATCAGAATAGCGTTTTGCTCGTCACCAGAGCAGCGTATCGCCCCGGCATCAGAACGGCGCATTGCCCCAGCGGATGCCGATCAGAAATCCGGTGTGATTCGCCAGCTCGCCCGCATCGAGGCTGAGGGCCATGGTGAAACGCAAATCATTCAGGGGAGAGGCAGGGTCGGAGGTGATCGCACCGTCAAGCCATGGCAACCGTCCCGACAACTCCAGCATGGTGTGGAACTGCCGCGGATTGTCGGCAAAAGGGGCGTCGGGATCGACGATGCGATTGAATATGTCGATGTTGTCGTAGTTCCCCTGGTGGCGCGCCCGCGTCACCATCAGCCGGTAATCCGTCATTACGCGTCCCAGAGCCGCAATTGGGGCCAATCCTGCATCCTCCAGACCGGAAAGCTCCCCCTCCAGACCGACATGCCATGCCCGCACCCGGTTGCTGACAAACCGCCGCCAGGTGAAATCGCCGTCGGGATAGTAGAAACGTCCGCGTGCCTGTTGCAGGAGCAAGGGGCTGCCCATGCTGAAATCGCGGTAGGTCCAGCCGTTGCGATAGATGTAGTGATTGTAGTACTGGTCGCGCCCGCCGAAATTGTAGGGGTAGTCCGGATCGAAATAGGGCTCGTCAGGATCGTAGTAGAGATCGTCGGGACCTTCCGGAGGGTCGGGTGGGCCGGGCCCGCTCTGCCAGGTGGTGCTCAGGTATTCCACCAGGATGGTGTGGATCCAGCGGTTGTCGCTGCCTGCGATGCCCCCGCTGCCCCCGGTTGCGTGGCCGGCATTGTTTTCCCCGGCGCCCGGACGGATACGAAGCCCATTGAGCCCGTCCCTGTTGTGATAGAACCGCATCCCGCTTCCATCTTCGAACGGGAATTGCCGATAGGCATCCCATTCCCATCCGAAAAGCTCCCATCCAACACCGAATTCGATAACGCCGAGATGATCCCCGATGGCGTTGATAACCCACCACTCAAAGTCGGTTGATGATTCTTGGGATGGATCGGCGCTGCGCCCGGATACCACGCGCAGGTAGTCCTCGAACCGGGCCGGGGCCGGACCGAATTCCGGGTGGGTGCCGCCCCACATCGCAAAGTGTGTAAAACCACCCTGCAGGCGCACCGGCCAGTCACTGCGGGTCCGCAGGAACACCGCCTTCTCATGCAGCCAGGGGTCGCTGGTGAACCGGTCATCATCCAACCAGGCATGGGAATAGTGACCCTTGATCTCCAGCAATCGCTTTGTGAAGGGGACCGGTACGTAATACGGGATGCCGGCAGTGATCCGGGGGAAAGGCGCATGGTTCGGGCTCATGCCGAGCGATCCGGTGGACAGCGGGTCGTAGGCGAAACCGCTGGTGTAGGACCGGCGTCCGCCCGTCACCTCAAACGGTCCGTAGCGCAGCTGCAGAAAGGCCTCGTAGATGCGGGACTCGCCCGATTCGGGCTTGCCGATGAGCTCCAGTCCGGCTCGGAAGTCGGGTTTC
>SKWQ01000102.1 GCA_007128855.1 Balneolales bacterium | reverse complement strand
GTGGACTCTTGTCCACCCCGGCTGTCCCGCTCTCACGGATCCGGCGCAGGCGCTCCGAGCGTTTTGCTTCCAGTCCCTGGTCGCCGGGTCTGTACCACCGCGCTGACTTCAGCCGGTCCGGCAGGTACTGCTGCTCCACCCAGTGCTCCGGATAGTCATGCGGGTATTTATAGTCGTCCGATGCGTTTTCCGTATCCAGGTAACGGGACTTCTTCGCATTGGCGGTTTTGTCCCGCAGGTGATCGGGAACCGGCCTGGTCCCCTGCTCGCGATGCTCGCGGGCCACTGCAAAAATTGCGCCCGTGCTGTTGCTTTTCGGTGCCAGCGCCAGATGCAGGCAGGCATGGGACAGGAAGTAGAACCCCTCGGGCATGCCGCATTTTTCGAAAGCGTCATGGGCGCTGTTCACCACGGCAAGCGCATGCGGATCGGCCAGCCCCACATCCTCCGAGGCAAAGATCAACAGCCGCCGGAAGATGAAATGGGGATCTTCCCCGCCTTCCAGCATCGCCGTGAGCCAGTAGAGGGCGGCATCGGGATCCGAGCCGCGCAGTGACTTGATCATGGCCGAGGCGTAGTGGTAGTGCTCGTCGCCGGTGCGGTCGTAACGCAGATATCGCTTCTGGATGGATTCACGGGCCACGTCCACATCCACCCGGCGGAGCCCTTCTTCGTTCTCCGGACTGGTCAGTACCGCCATCTCCAGGGCATTGAGGGCGTGTCGGATGTCGCCGCCGGAATACTCCGTGAAATAGTCGATGGCCTCACCGGTCACCGTGACGGCATAGGATCCGAGTCCGCGCTCGTTGTCCTCAAGGGCGCGCTTGAGCAGGGAGCGGATGTCGTCGGTGCCGAAGGGATGAAGTTCGAAGAGCTGGCACCGGGAGAGGAGCGGACCCACCAGGGAATAGAACGGGTTGAGCGTGGTGGCCCCGATGAGGGTGATGAGTCCGGATTCGATGTGCGGCAGCAGCGCATCCTGCTGCGCTTTGTTCCAGCGGTGGATCTCGTCGACAAACAGGATGGTATTTCTGTGGTAGAGCTTGCGCTGGTCACCGGCCTGGCGGACCACCTCCCGGAACTCCTTGACGCCATCCAGCACGGCATTGAGGATCACAAAATCGGCATCGATCTCACGGGAAATGACATGGGCCAGCGTGGTTTTTCCACTGCTTGGCGGACCGTAAAAGATCATGGACCCGATCCGGCCGCTCTCGATCATGCGGCGCAGCAGCTTGCCCTCGCCGACGAGGTGCTCCTGTCCGGCAAACTCCTCTACGGAGACGGGCCGCATGCGCGTGGCCAGCGGCTGGGAGCGGGATGTTCCGCCCCGGCCATCGGGCTGCGAGGCATCAAAGAGATCCTTGCCGTGCATTTTGAAGCGTTTCGGTTACCGTTCAGCGCAAACCCCGTTCAGACGGTGCTGCAGCGCTCCATGATCTCGATGATATGCGTGATCTGGCGGTGTTTCAGTTCATAAAGCATGTTTTTGCCGTCCCGGTAGGACACCAGCACACCCTTGTTCTTGAGGATGCCCAGATGGTGCGAGGCAACGGCCTGCTCCAGGTTCAGCTGTTCATGGATCTCTGAAACGGAAAGCTTTTCATGCTTCTCCAGAAGTTCTATGATGGCTATTCGGATGGGATGGGCAATCGCCTTCAGCACCGACGCGCAGCGCTCCAGCTTGTGCACACCTGTATTCAACTCAAGCATCATTTGGCACCATGAATTAAATATTAAGTTATATACATATACTATATATCAAATATATAGATATTTGTGTTGGATTCAAAATCCTATTTTCACAACTCTTTCCGCGCCAATGCACGAACCACGGATGCCCGGCCCCGATGACCAGCTCCCTCCTCCAAAAGCGTGATCGTTTCATCCAGTTGCAGGAACGTCAGGTCGGGAAAATCGGACCGTATCATCTCGGCAGTGTACAGCTTTTCTGGATCTCCGGGACCACCGGACGGGTTCCCTGACTGGGATCTGTGAAACGCTTCCAGTATAAGCAGGCCGCCCGGCGCCAGGGCCTTCATGACGGAGCGGTGCAGCCTTTTCCGGTATAGCGGTTCTAGATGGGCATAAATAAGCGCGACGGCATCATATGTCTTATCAGGAAGGGTCAGGGATCTGGTGACATCTTGTAACGTGTAGTTGATGGATACAGAGGCATGGGAAGCCAGTTTCCATGCCTTTTCCCGTGCAACCTTGCTGGCGTCAAAAGCATCCACATACCACCCTTTTTTTGCGGCAAATACCGCATTGCGGCCTTCTCCTTCCATCGGCAGCAGAATCCTGGGCTGTAACCTGCCCTGTTCACGTTCCGGAAGATGATTTAAAAAAAAACGGTTGGGTTCTTTGCCATACAAATAGGGGTCGCCACGATATTTTTCATCCCAGAATCCGGTCATGTCACTTCTCCTGGTCCAGATTTATCGTCGGTTTGAAACGCTTTCCCGCCTTGGTCATTGCTGCTCCCGTTCTCACCTTCATTGCGCCGGTCAAAGGCCGCCACCGCGTCATGGACTTCCATGTGCGAGAGCCGCTCCTCGTCCTCGGATTGGTAGTATTTGCTCTTTTTCAGCAGGTCGCGGACCGGTCCGTGCACGGCGGACATGCGAAGCTGGATACCGTTTCCACGCAGTTCCTTTTCAAAGGACGCCAATGCGTGGATGCCGGTGGTGTCTATGGAGTTGATGCCGGATGCGTCCAGCACCACCAGTTTAAGTTCCGGTCCTTTTTGTGCGATGTACGACTCTGCCTTCTCCTTGAAATGGTCGGCATTGGCGAAGAACAACGGGGCGTCATAACGGAATACCAGCACATCCTTGCGCTCCGTGGCATCGTCAAAGCGGGACAGATTCCGGTAGACGCGGGTCCCGGACAGCTGACCAAGCCGCGCAACGTGCGGCTTGCTGCTGTGGAAGATCACCACGCCCAGCGATGCCACTACACCGGTCAGGATCCCCTCCTCTATCCCCAGCAGCAGCGTCACCAGGAAAGTAATGGCCATCATGGCAAAATCCTCTTTCTGCGTCTCCCACAGAAACCGTATCTCTTTTGTGTCGATGAGACCGAGCACCGCCGTGATGATGATCGCACCCAAAACCGCATTGGGCAGGTAGTAGAACAATGGCGTCAGAAACAGCAGGGTCAGGCCGATCAGCAGGGCGCTGATGATGCTGGCCATCCCGGTCTTGGCCCCTGCCTGGTCGTTCACGGCCGAGCGGGAGAACCCGCCTGTCACCGGAAAGGCCTGGAACAGCGAACCACCCAGGTTGGCCGACCCCAGTGCCACCAGCTCCTGGTTGGCATCCAGCCGGTAATTGCGATGGCGTGCGTGGATGGATTTGGCCACGGCAATGGACTCCATGAATCCGACCAGTGATATGGCTAACGCCATGGGCAGCAACTTATAGACCGCATCGATGTCAAACATGGGCAGGGAAAAGGACGGCAGGCCCGACGGGACCTCTCCCATCACCTGGATACCGCGCTGATCCCATCCCGTCACCGCCACCAGCACAATACCTATCACCACCACAATAAGGGCGCCGGGGATGCGCCGCTGCCATGTCCTGATGGCATAGATGAGCGCAACCGCACCGATCCCGAAAAGCGTCGTGCCTGGATGGATCTCCGCGCGCTTTTCAAACAGCTGCAGCAAGACGGTGTGGATGTGTTTCGAGCTTTCTATGGAGACGCCCAACAGGTGATGCAGCTGACTGAAGGCAATGATCAGGGCCGTGGCCGCCGTAAATCCCGTGATGACGGGATGGGAAAGGAAGTTGACCAGAAAGCCCATGCGGAGCAGACCCATCAGCAACTGGATCACCCCCACCATGAAGGCAAGCAGTATGGCCAGCTGTACGTATTCGGTGCTGCCGGGCTCGGCCAGATCGGCCACCCCGGCGACGACCAGCAGAGAGATCACGGCAACCGGACCCACTCCCAATTGCCGGGAGGTGCCCAGGATCCCGTAAAGCAGCAACGGCACCAGCGCAGCATACAGGCCGTAGACCGGGGGCATCCCTGCAATCAGGGCATAGGCCATGGCCTGTGGAATGAGCATGACCCCAACGGTGAGGCCGGCCGCAATATCACCCCGGAACATCCCGGAATGATAGCCGGGAAGCCAGGTCAGTATGGGGAAAAAGCGTTTCACAATAATTGAATTCAGGTACTCTTACAACTGTCCGGAAAAAAAAGGGCTCCGGAGGATGAGTCCGAAGCCCTTTCATTACCAGCGCCGGCGTGATCATCCGGCTACTTCTTCTTTTTTATTGAACCAGGCGTCGAATTCACCGTCCACATAGGCCACATCGTGACCGAAACGCTGAACCAGCGCAGCGGCCACGGCGGAACGTCCACCGGCGGAACAGTGCACATAGACGGTTTTGCCTTGCGGATCCACTTCATCGATCCGGTCAAGCAGCCGCGTGTGCGGGATGTTCCGGGCACCGTCAATATGTCCCTCGGAAAATTCGGATGCCTTCCGTACATCCAGCACGTGGACATCCCCGCTCAGCAGCTTGTCGCCGGCCTTCTCGAAATCCAGATGCGGAATGGCAACGGCGGCATTGTTGTCAGCCAACCATTTTTCGTATTCCGCAACCGGGATATAGCCCTCGATCTTGTCAAGGCCTACATTGATCAGGTCGCGGACCGCATCCTCCAGATTGTTCTCATCAATGACCAGGTAGATCGGCTGCTCCTCGGTGACGTACGAGCCGGCCGTGGTATTGAACTGCTTGTCCAGCGGCGAGAAGATGGCGCCATTCAGGTGTCCGTTCATGAACGCCTCGCGTCCGCGGGTGTCGATCAGCGCCACTTCACGGTTGCCTTCAAATTCGGCAAGCTTTGCTGCATCTGTCTTGCCGGGGATGGGAAGCCCGCCAAGCACTTTCGGACCCATTTTGTTGTCGCGCTTCATCTGGGCAAAGTAGAGCGGCGGCTCAGGCTGCCCTTCGAGGATGAAGTTCACGAAATCATCCTCCGAAGTGGCATGTTTCAGGGAAGCGTTGAACTTGAGCTCGTAGCCGACCGTGCTTTTGGGTACGGCACCAAGCGCTTTGCCGCAGGCGCTTCCGGCGCCATGTCCCGGCCAGATCTGCATGTAATCCGGCATCGACTTGAATTTCTCGATGGATTTATAGAGGGTCTTGGCGGAGGGTTTCATCACATCTTTCATGCCTGCAGCCGATTCAAGCAGGTCGGGACGGCCCACATCGCCTACGAAGACGAAATCGCCGGTGGCAATGCCCATCGGCTTGTCGGCACCACCGCCCTTGTCCGTTACGGAAAAGATAAGGTGCTCGGGGGTGTGTCCCGGGGTGTGGATGGCCTTGATCTCGATATTGCCGATCATGAAGGTAAAACCGTCCTTCATAAGCTCATGATTGTATTTGCTGCCGATCAGCCACTCGTATTTCCAGTCGGCGTCGCCCTCGTCCGAGGCGTACACTTTCACACCGCGCTCGGCCAGCTCCCGGAGTCCGGAAATGTAGTCGGCGTGGATG
>SKWQ01000059.1 GCA_007128855.1 Balneolales bacterium | reverse complement strand
ATGGCATCGATCGCGGCATGGCCCGTACGCGCATACGCCCTCGGCTGCGCCCCGATGAAACGGCCGGCACGCAACGTAAACTTATCGCTTATCCTGTATTCACCTCGCAGGTCCAGCCAGGTCACCGTTGCCCCTGAACCTTCCATTTGCAGAAACAAACCAAGATTTTCCCCGAATCCGGCCGTTACCCGCAGACGCATTCTGCGAATTCCGAATCCCATACGCTCATGCCGCTCCCCAAATGAATCCAGATCGGAAGCGAAAGTCGCCCTGGGCTGAAGGGTGCCTCCGATCCGGATGGTAACATCCTCGCTTACCGCCCTTACCAGGCCGGATCCATCCTGCTGTGCAAATGCCCTTCCCGGAACTGATAAAACAATCGCAAACCCTGTAATCAGCAATGCCGCTTTCAATATCTTCATAATTGACCTGTTGAAGTTTATAAATAAAATAATAACAATAACTACCTGAGGAAATGAATAAACCACCACCTAAACCTATCGACATAATTTAAATTCTGTATGAACATCAGGTCCATCAGCCGTGTTCAGAATAGCCGCGTCTGAAGCTGGTCTTTCTTTTCCGCTTCTTCAATTTTTGGACGGGCATGTTCCCCGCTGAATACGGTCAGCATCTCAGGTGTAAACTTCCGTTCGTAAGCCCGTTTTGCAAATCCCTCAAGTGCGCGCTGTCCGTTGCTGGTAATCCCGAGCATGCCACTGTCGTACTCCTGGACAAATCCAAACTGCCTCAGGTCGTTCACAATCAGGAAAGAGAGCTGGGGGATGACGCCGGCGTGTGCTTCGATGTTGCTCCTGTGGCTGTTTCCCTCCGGTGGATAGATCGTCATCCCGAGAATGGCGAACTCCACCTCGGTCATTGGGTACCCAGTAGCGTCTTTTGTGAGCAACTTATCCCAGGCCGGCTGGCTGTAATAGAGTCCAAACCAGAATTTCGCCTCTTTTACCAGTTTTTTTGTCCGGGTACACGCAAAATACTCACCTGTCTGGGCACGTCTCGGCTCCCCCCTGGCCCGATACATGCCGACTATGGATGCAAGATCCAATACCTGAAGGTTAGGCGGATAAACCAAAAAGTCCATCGACTTTTTTTGCATGACTTCCTCACTATCCTACTTTTTGCTTGATGAGATCGAGTACCGCACCCATGTCCAGGGATTCCGGATCCCTGTTCTTGGGAATACTGATATTCTTTTTCCCGTACTTGATGTAGGGTCCGTAACGCCCGGTCATGATCTGGATTTTTTCACCGTGTTCCGGATGCTCACCCATGTCCCTGATCACGGATGATGCCCTTGCCTTCTGCTTTTGCGATTTCTTTTTAAGCAATTCCAGTGCCCGGTCCAGGCCAATCTCCAGTACATCATCATCCTTCTCAAGTGATTGGAAGGTTCCGTCATGGACCACATAGGGACCGAACCGGCCAAGTCCGGCCTTGACATCCTTGCCGGTATCGGGATGTGCACCCAGGCTTCTGGGCAGGGACAGCAGTTTCTTTGCTGTCTTCAGGTCCACATCGGTTTCTTTCATGCCCTTGGGGAGTGAAACACGCTTCGGCTTCTTGTTGCTGTCGGTCACTTCACCCAACTGGACATAGGGTCCGAATCTTCCGGAAAGCAGATACACCTGCTGGCCCGATTCGGGTTCCTGTCCAAGCGACTCCGGTCCTTGTTCACTTTTCTCCAACAGCACCCGGAGCTTGTCAACAGTGATGTCACTCGGGGCCATATTGTCGGGAATCGACCCCATCACCTCATCCCCGTTCTCCTTTTTGACCTGCACATACGGTCCAAATCGTCCCAGTAAGACCCTCATCCCGTTCAGACCTTCAACAGGAAGCGAGATATGGCGGGCATCCTGGGGATCGATCTTCGATTCCTGCTGTTCCACCATGCTTTTGAGACCCTTCTCGCCCTCGTAATAGGACTTGAGATAATGGAGCCGGTTCTCCTTGCCCGTGGCAATATCATCAAGGCGTTGCTCCATCCTTGATGTGAACTGCTCATCAACCAGGTGGGGAAAGTACTTTTCCAGCAGCCCTGTCACCGCAAACGCCGTAAATGTCGGAACCAGCGCGTTGCCCTCTTTCCGGACGTAGTCGCGCTCCATGATGGTACCTATGATGGTCGCATAGGTGCTTGGACGCCCGACACCATCCTTTTCAAGCTGCTTGACCAGACTGGCCTCGGTGAAGCGGGCCGGCGGCTTGGTCTCATGCTCAACGGCTTCGATATCATGACAATGCAGATCCTGTCCTTTATCCAGCCTGGGTAGCGGCTTGTCCCGATCCTCAAGTATTGCTTCAGGATCGTCGCTGCCCTCGACATACGCCCTGAAAAAGCCGGGAAACAGAACTTTCTTTCCGGACGCTTTGAACTGTGCTTTCGAAGCTTCCGATTCCGCCTGTATGACGACACTTGTCAGCTCCACCCGGGCATCAGCCATTTGTGTGGCCATGGTACGCTTCCAGATCAGGTCATAGAGCTTGGCCTCCCGCCCTGTCAGCGGGGTATCGGCCGGGGTCCGGAACCGGCTGCCCGCCGGACGGATGGCCTCGTGCGCCTCCTGTGCCCCTTTCGCTACTTTTGAATAGGTGCGGACCTTTGGACTCAGATACTCCTCGCCGTACATGCCTTCGACTGCCGAACGGGCCGCCTGAACTGCCTGATTGGACAGATTGGTGGAGTCGGTACGCATGTAGGTAATGTACCCTTCCTCATAGAGTTTTTGCGCGATGCGCATCGTGTCCCTGGCAGAATAACCGAACTTTCTGTTGGCTTCCTGCTGGAGCGTGGAGGTGATGAAAGGCGGTGCGGGCGACCTTTTCTGGGTTTTGGTCTCGACCTCCAGCACATTCCAGGCCGCGGCCGCAAGCTCACCGCGCAACCCCTCTGCCTGATCCTTGTCCAGCAGCACCACCTTGTCAGGCTTTTTCAACTTGCCTGTGGATTCGTCGAAATCCTTGCCGCTCGCCAGTCTTTTATCATCAAGATGGGTCATCTCGGCTTCAAAAGATGCCCCTCCTTTCTGCCCTGATGATCCGGCCGCACTTAATACGGCCTTCAGGTCCCAGTAACTTCCGCTGCGAAATCGCATCCGCTCCCGTTCCCTTTTCACCAGCAGCTGAACCGCAACAGACTGAACCCTTCCCGCCGACAGTCCAGGTCCGATTTTTTTCCACAGCAAGGGCGAAATGGTATACCCCGCCAGGCGGTCCACAACCCGACGGGCCTCCTGGGCATCCACCAGATCCTTGTTGATGTCCCGGAAATCCTGAAGCGCCTGCCTGATCGCATCTTCGGTGATCTCATGGAACACCATCCGCTTCACCGGGATCTTCGGCTTGAGTTCGTCCACGATATGCCAGGAGATGCCCTCGCCCTCCCGGTCTTCATCCGTCGCCAGTATCAGCTCATCCACCTCCTTGATCAGCTTTTTCAGGCGGGTCACCGTCTTCTTCTTTTGCGGGGAGACGACATACAGCGGCTCATATTCATTGTCGACGTCGATGCCAAGATTCGCCCATTTGTTCTTCTTGAGCTTGGCCGGTATCTCCTTCGCCGATGCCGGCAGATCCCGGATATGGCCGTTGCAGGAATCCACGGTCATGGATTTCGGCAGGAATTTCTTTATGGTTTTCGCCTTGGTCGGCGACTCGACAATTATGAGCGATTTCATCCGCGATTTTCAGATTTCGGATTTCAATTGGTGCCGCATTGACGCAGTGAACAAGCATCCGCCCGTCCATTGCCCTGTTCATGGCTGTTTCATCTGAACCGTTCAGATGAAATTTTTATGGTCAGGAGCCCAGTTCTTCTATCTTTTCCAACAGCTCCCCGGCATGGTTGGCCGTATCGACCTTCTCAATAACGGCCCGCACAGTTCCATCCGTATCAATAAAATAGGCAGAACGGGACGGGCCATGAAAGGTCTTGCCATACATCTTTTTCTCAACCAGGGAGTCTGTTGCCTTTGCGAACCGGTGCTCCGGATCAGAGGCAAGAATATAGCCAATTCCCAGTTTCCCGGCGTACTTTTTATGTGAATTGCACGAATCCTTGCTGATCGCGATCAGCTTGTACCCTTTTGCAGCGATGTCGCCGGCCTTATCAGCCAGGCTCTTGTTCTGCCGGTCGCATCCACTCGTGTTGTTCTTCATGTACATGGATACAATGACCGGACGGTCCAGCAGCTCCGAGAAAGGCATGCTCTTTTCTTCACCATCCGTCAGGATATCCAGCGTGAACGATGTATCTATTTTTTCTCCGGGTTTGATCATTTCCTGTCCTCCAGGGGTTGGTTTCAATGTCCATCTATTCTTCAGGACCAGGATAGTCCTGATTCCTTACACCTTTAAACTACGAATCCGGCAACCGGGTTCGCCTTAATAGTTTTTTTCTTTGAAACGGCTTCTTGCCGGAATGTGCATGGTCATGGACATTTCATATCTTTGCACAAGCATCATATCCCGATTTGAATCCATGTATCGAAACAACCTATCTTGTTCCCTATCGGGCAATTGGATGAACCGGCCTGAAAAGAGCAGCGCACCTCCATTCCGGACCCTCCCAAAAACCCCTGGCCCAATACCCATTCCGCTATGACACACTCATCCACGCTCACCATCACTAACCCCGGCAACGACCAGGATGAACTGCTCCGTCAGATCGAAGAGGCCTGTGATCTCATGGACGAAATCTACCAGGGTGGATCTTATCCCAAGGTGAAGGTCACACGGTCGTGGTCGGAACATAATCCTGTGATTGAAGGGGAGTTTGCCAAACCCGACGTATACCGCTGGTATCTGAAACGGGAATTGGCCAAATTGGTCCGTGCCGGAGCTGAGGTTTCCGTTTCCCCCTCGCGGGAATGCGTCTCACTGAACAATCCCAAGCTTCTGGATGCGATTGACGAGGACCACTGGGACTTCACCAAGAAAAAGCTGTTCCTGTTCCGCGCGGAACGCATCGATCTGTCTCTCGACCGCCTGCAGCACTACACCGGAACGCATGCTCGTGACTTCCAGCGGTACATCATGTTCACCAACTACGACATGCACGTGGAGGTGTTCAAGCAGCGCTATCCCGATTGCGTGCAGCCGGGAGGCAACGTCCAGATGCCCGCCTACCACCACAAGGTCAAGGACAACCTGGGTCTGACACTGATCAACATCGGGGTTGGTCCATCAAATGCCAAGACCATCACCGATCACATAGCCGTTCTGCGCCCGGATGCCATGATCATGGTCGGACATTGCGGCGGACTCCGCAACCACCAGGAAATCGGTGATTTCGTGCTGGCTTCGGGATATATGAGGGCCGACGGGGTGCTGGATGCCAACATCCCCAAGAACGTCCCTATCATCCCGAACAACATGCTCAATTATCACCTGCAGTCGGTGCTTGAAGGGGAGAAAATGACCTACCGGATGGGCACGGTCTACACCATCGACAACCGCAACTGGGAGTTTATGAAGCGCCGCGTAGTACAGGAAATCCACATCAGCCGCAGCATAGCCATCGACATGGAATCCGCCACGGTGGCCACCAACGGCTTCCGCTACCGGATACCGAACGCCACCCTGCTTTGCATAAGTGATAAACCATTGCACGGCAAGCCTAAACTAGGCGAGGCCGCACAATCTTTCTACCAGAACTCAAAGGAGCGTCACCTGGAAATTGTGATCAAGGCGATCGAGCTTTCCAAGACCAACTTCCCTGGCGGATTGCCCAATGCCAGCATCCGCGCACTGGACGAGCCGCTGATGGGTAGCGGATCCTGAACGGGACGGGAATGAGCAAGATCCTGATCAGGGAGGCTGCCTCAGAGGAAATCCTCGGCCTGCGCGCACGGGAACTGCGGGCCGGCAAACCTGAGGATGCGGCCAGGTTTCCCGAAGACCACGATCCGGGGACATATCATTTTGCAGCCTTTGCCACAGACCGCCTGATAGGATGCCTTACCCTTATCAGGACAGACAGCGGGCCACAACCTTCCTGGCAGCTGCGCGGCATGGCCACCGACAGCGGGTGGCGGCACAAAGGGGTGGGAAGAAGCCTGCTTGTACATGCAGAAGCGCGCATCCGGGATCTTGCTGCCGCGCAACCAGATGCAATCGGAGCCCGCATCTGGTGCAACGCCCGCACAACGGCCGTTGCATTTTATGAACGCATGGGCTACCGCACGCTTTCAGGGGAATTCATGATCGAAAAGGTGGGTCCACACTACAAAATGGAGAAAATAATCCTGTAAGGGTGGATGGGGTTGGTGCTCTATAGTCCGGGGGAACCGATCCAGAACTGAAAACAAATCCATCGTGAGAGCACGCACTGAAAAAATCTACGATATCAATCTGGGAGAACGGCCAAAGCGCATGGTTCGTGATCTGTCAGAGGATGAACAGCCCAGGGAACGGCTTATGCGCTTCGGGACTGAAAGCCTTACAGATTCCGAACTTCTTGCCATCCTTGTACGGACAGGCAGCCGGAAAATGAACGTCATCGACACCTGTCGCACCATGCTCCAACATTTCGGGGGGCTCCACAAGCTGGTCCGGAAAAACTGGCGGGAACTGCGGGTCATCGAAGGGGTGGCCGACGTCAAGGCAATCACACTTGAAGCGGCATTCGAGCTGTCCCGCAGGCTGCAGTCCGGAAACGGCAGCGGAAAACCCCTTTTCTTCAAGACACCCGATGATGTTGCCTCCTATTTCGGCCCGCGGCTCCGGGACCTTCAGACAGAACAGTTCCTCGTGGTATTCATGAATGCAGCCAAGGCCGTGACAGGGCACCAGGTCATCAGCAAGGGGGGCAAAACGGCAACCGTGGTGGATCCGGCCGAAGTCATGCGCCAGGCCATCATGAACGAGGCCAACAGCATCATCATCGTGCACAATCATCCCTCGGGCAACCGTCGCGCCTCCAGGGCAGATATCTCTATCACAAAAAAACTGATACAGGCAGGGGAAATGCTGGATATCAAAGTGGATGACCATATCATCATCGCTGGATACGATCATGTCAGCATGCGCGCCGAGGGATTGATGGGATAATGCCCCATTCCTACCGGGAAATCTTGTATATTTGGTGCTTCAGATTTAATCCCATGAAATCATGCAAGAATACCTGAAGCAGCAGATTGCCGGGGCGCTTCGAAAAATTGCGCCCGAGCTTGATATCCCCGAAATCACGATCCAAAAACCCCGTTCTCCGGAGCATGGGGACGCGGCAACCAACGTGGCCCTTACACTGGCCAAGGCACTGAAACAAAACCCCCGCTCCATTGCCGAAAAAATTGCCGGTAATATCGATGTGTCCACCGGATACATCAAGGGCGTGGAAGTGGCCGGACCTGGATTCATCAATTTCCGTTTTGCCGGAAACTGGCTCTCAGACAAACTGTCCGGGGCGCACCAGGCTGGAAAGGAGTTTGGCCGCGGGCGAATGCTGGAAAACAAGAAAATCCAGGTTGAATTTGTAAGCGCCAATCCGACCGGCCCGCTCACTGTGGGACACGGTCGCAATGCCGTTCTGGGCGACACCATAGCACGGGTGCTGCAATGGGCCGGTGCCGATGTCCAGCGCGAATACTACTTCAACAATGCCGGACGCCAGATGAGAGTTCTGGCGGAAAGCGTGCGCGCCCGTTACCTTCAGGCAATCGGACAAGAGGCGGAATTTCCCGAAGGCGGTTATGAGGGCGCCTACATCACTGATATCGCCGAAAAAGTAAAGGAACAGCACGGCAACTCACTTCTTGGAGAGGAACATTTGCCGGTTTTTCGTCAGGCAGCGGAAGAAGGCATTTTTGAAGATATTCGGAAGACACTGGCCCGCATGAACATAGCCATGGACTCTTTCTTCAATGAGAATACGCTATACGAAGACGGATCCATTGACAAAGTAATCGCAACGCTCCGGGACAAGGACCTTATCTACGAGGAGGATGGCGCCACCTGGTTTAAAACAACTTCTTTCGGCAAGGACAAAGATACCGTGCTCATCAAAAGCACGGGAGAACCCACGTACCGTCTGCCCGACATCGCCTATCACATCAATAAACTGGAGCGGGGATTCGACCTGGCATTGGATATTTTTGGCGCCGATCACATCGCCACCTATCCCGACGTGGTCTCGGCGGTCCGGGCCTGTGGCTACGACAGCGACCGCATCGACGTGATCGTCTACCAGTTCGTCACCATTGTCAAAGACGGCAAGCCATTCAAAATGAGCACCCGAAAGGCCAATTTCGTCACACTTGACGAACTTATGGATGAGGTAGGTGCCGATGTCACCCGGTTCTTCTTCCTGATGCGCGCACCGGGCACCCATCTTGAATTCGATCTCAATGAGGCGAAACAGGCCGGGGAAAAAAACCCGGTCTTCTATCTCCAGTATGCCCATGCCCGCATTCAGAGTATCATGAAAAAGGTGCGCGACACGTATGATTTTTCCGGCAAAACTCCTGATTTCGGGCTCCTTGTCCACGATTCCGAGGTCACACTGGTCAAGCGTATCCTGGAGCTTCCCGAGGTCATCCAGCTGACGGCCGGACAACGGGAGCCGCACAAACTCATTCAATACCTCAATGAACTGGCAACGGCATTCCACAAATTTTATCACGACTGTCGGATCCTGGGCGAAGATGAGCCCCTGGCACTGGCACGCACCGAGCTTCTCACGGTGACCGCAACGGTACTTGCAAACGGTCTGGGTATCCTGGGCATTTCGGCGCCGGATAAAATGTGACCAAACCCGTCAGTCCGCTTTCCGCCAATAGTTTAGCTCAGGATCTGCGCAACTGTGCTATCCGCATCACACCGGCTTTTCGGGAATCCAACAGCTCAAAGCCCGCACCATGGAAGAGGGAATCGGCATCGTTTTCATCCGGGATCCACACGCCTCCAGGCTTCAGAATTTTTGATAGAATACCCGGCCTTCCATCCCTGACAAGGTGCATCACCACGGCAGTGGCATCCTTTTTCATCACCCTGGCCATCTCCAACAGGACCCGCTCCGGTTCGGCAAGTTCATTCAGCGTGCCACCCATTACCGCACCATCAAGACAGCCATCGGCAATGGGCAGGGCGGCCGCATCACATTGCAGATACACTGTGCGGAGTCCCGGGATTGCCTTCGACACCGCTTTCCTGAGCATCGGCCGGGAATAATCCACAAGTATCACCCCGGAATCCGGCTCAGCCGCCTGGATTACACGAGCATAGAGTCCGGCGGAACTTCCGGCATCCATGTAATTTCTTTCAGGGAGAGGCGTCAACATGCCGGTCACGATGCGACATTCCTGCTCCAGAGTCCACCTTCCGCGCGTCAGTATACGGGTTGAATGCCTTCTCCAAAGCGGTTCGTATACCGCTGCAGTCAGATGCCAGAGATTGCTTCTTTCAGCCATGGATCGGGGCTGGAACCGCGCACGATCCCCCGAAACCTTCCACTGGCCGGGCCGGCCAGCCACATCGCCGATGCTGTCGACTGGGACTTCCGGACGCATCCTGCCGTTTTGCGCAGTTACGATCCGGCCGGAAAACCGAAACATCTCCTCCGGTTGCAACCTGTCTCCCGACGTCATGGGATCGTCCTTCCTGAGTCGCCCCTGCTGTGATACCCGGACGGCATGTCGGGTCACCCTCTCCCGCTTCCGGATCCCGATGAGCGCGATTTGGTCAACCGGCTGCGGGACCACTCATACGCCTCGTTGAGGGAGCGGGCCGTTTTGTGCTTGAAGCCCCTTCGCCGCCAGTCCTTTGACTTGGCCAGCCACACGATCGAGGTGAGATAGAGTTTCATCAATGGCGACGACACCACTGCTGCCGTACCGGCAAGCTGATGCATCTCCGCTTCCATGAGCCAGGTGATAAGCCGGTTGCGGGCATCCTGAGGAAGTCGATGAATCTCCCTGAGGTCCATGACAAAACAGAAATCCTCGTCCCTGGATTGGAACTGTTCGAGGTTACGCAAAAGACCCACTATGTCCTCATGGGTCTCTTTTCCGGACAATGTGATTATCACAATCGGCCAGCGGTTCTCATCAATATCAATTCGTGCCATAAAAGCTTTTAAATTCTGTCCTAACCTTTTCTGTACTGATATTTCAAGTGCAGGGATATATTACCCGATAACTGATTTTCTACCTGAATGAAGGTACATCCACCTACCAGAACACGTTTTTTGTCAAACACGGACCGAAACCATCCTATAATAGATTCCTGTTACCCAACGCGGTATCCCCGGAGTCCGTATCCCATCCGGTTCATTACAACGCAACTGCGCTGTATTGATTGCTTGCCTTAAGATAAGCCTTTTTGGATTACCAACGAAACGGGCGCTCCCTTTTCCACCCCGAGCATCTGTTCCGCATTTCCCTTGTTGATGGCAATTTCCAGCATGCCGGAACTGCCTATGAGCGCCACGGCTTCCCCGTCCGGCACCTCCGAAAACGTGTCTGAAATACTTTTCAGGATGGTGTTGCCCACGTAGATCTTGAATGCCGAAGTGCTGTCATACTTGCGGATGAACGACTCCGGGATGTTGGTGATCAGGTTTCCGTACCGGTCGATATGCATCACCCAGCCCTGGACTCCCTCCTCATCGGCAATCGGCTTGGCCCATCGGTAGGTCGTCAACTCCCTGAGCTCCCTGCCGAAGTGCTCCGCCATTTCTCCCTTGCTGAGCCAGGCAGCCACAGGTGCAAAAATATCGCGGCCGTGAAACGTGGGCGAAACCTTATCCCTCCAGAACTGCTTGTTGGACAACTCAAATACCCGGTGCTCCTCGCTCTCCACCACCAGAGAAAACAGTCCGTTGTTCGGCCCCACGAACAGCTGGTCCCGGACCTCTACGAGCACAGGACGCCGGTTGCTGCCGACCCCCGGATCGATGACCGCAAGGTGGATCGTGCCCGGTGGATACAGAAATGCCGTATTTTTAAGCACCCAGGCCCCTGCCATGATATCCTGCGGGGGAAGATCATGGGAAATATCAACCAGACGCACATCCGGTGAGATCCCCAGGATCACAGCCTTCATCGCACTCACATAGTAGTCCTGGCTCCCGAAATCGGTCGTCAATGTGATGATACGGGATGGTGAAGGCATGGCGGCATCAACTGTCAACTGTACGTGTTCAGCATAACCGGCATCACCAGCATGAGCATATCCTCATCATCATCCTGAACGGATGGTCGCACGATGCCGGCCCGGTTTGGGGTTGAAAATTCAAACATCACCTCCGGGTCGTCAATATTGTTGAGCACATCCATCAGATAGCGGGCGTTGAAACCGATTTCCATGGGCTCATCGGAGTATTCGGATGGGATGCTCTCCTTGGCCTCGCTGCTCATGTCCAGGTCCTCCGCGGATATCACGATTTCATCCGATTTGAGCTCCAGGCGGATCTGGCGGGTCGTGGAACTTGAAAAGACGGCAACCCGCTTGACGGTTGCCAGCATCTGGTCACGGTTGATCTTGAGCGTCTTGTCGTTCTCCCTGGGGATCACCGACTCGTAACGCGGATACTGCTCATTGATAAGTCGGGTGATGACCTGTGTATTGCCGGACTGGAAACTCACATGATCCGCAGTCACGACCATCTCGCAGGCCGCGTCGTCCAGTGCCTTGGAAACAAGTGTTAGCGCCTTTTCCGGCACAATGAACGAAATGGGACCGGAAGAGGAGATATCCTTGCGGATCAGGCGCACCAACCGGTGGCCGTCCGTTGCCACCACCCGGCTCTCCTCTTCGCCGATATCAAAAAACACTCCCATCATGGCGGGACGCAGGTCGTCGCTTGACACCGCAAAACTGGTTTTTTTGATGGCATCCTTCAGACCGGCCGTATCCGTCTTGATATGTTTCCCATCCTCAAGCAACGGCATGTCCGGAAAATCCTCGGCCTTCTCACCAGCCAGCTTGTAGGTGCCCTTGTCCGTGCGGAAACGGACCTGCGCACGTTCGTCCACCTCAAAAGTTACCGGAATATCCGGAAGCTGCCGCAGGGTTTCCAGAAGCCTGCGGGCAGGAACGGCCACGGATCCCTGGTTTTCCACATCGGCTTTCACATATTCAATGATGCTTACCTCAAGGTCCGATGCACTCAGTTTTATCCGGCTTTCCTCCGTTTCAAATAATACCGTCTCAAGTATGGGAAGAGTCGCCTTGTTGGGAACAGCGCCGATCACCGCCGACAAACTTTTTACCAGTTCACCACTTGTGACATTGAATTTCATAGAATTACCTGATGATTGGGAATGTGTTGTTGCAATCTTTTTCTGCAAAAGGTAAAGTACAAAAATCCGGATTGTATTCTAAAAAATAGTCGCGTCCGATTCTCCGCCATCATCACCCAAAATGCCACTGACAAATTCCATATCCATAGCTGATTCACAGTCCGCCTTTTTTTATCTTATCCAGAATAACTGACAACAGACGCGCGTTATCCACAGGTCGTAAATAAGGTCGTAGATTCACTTGCCGGACCCCGCAAGCCCATGATCATCCGTTGTTTTTACATTTTTCTCCTGAGCTGTTTCCTGCTTGTAAGCCCCTCTGGCGGACAGGCCTTTGAGGAGGCAAAATATGGCGGGGATTTTCTCTCTGTGGGTGGAGGCGCGCGTCCCCTTGGCATGGGCAGTGCCTACACCGCTGTGACCCGCGACGTGCTCTCAGGCTACTGGAATCCGGCCGGCCTCTCCGGTGTTTCCAACTGGCAGTTCGCCTACATGCATTCCGAGCGTTTTGCCGGAGTGGTTGGATATGACTATGGCGCCGTCGCCATGCCCATTGAAGGGTCCAACGGAGTCGTGGCACTCAGCTTCATCCGCCAGGGGGTCGACGGCATCAAAAACACCCTTCACGCCTGGGATCCCGAGCAGAACCGCCCGAAGTCCGACCCCACCAGCTACATGCGAGAGTTCAGCGCATCTGACATGGCCCTGTTCCTCTCCTATGCCAATGTGCTCTCTGAAAACTGGCACTGGGGGGTGTCCGCCAAGGTGATCCACTCGCGGCTCGGACCCTTTGCCAACGCCTGGGGCTACAGCCTGGATGCCGGCCTGCAGCACCGCGGCGAGCGGTATCAGTTTGGCATCAACCTGGTGGATTTCACGACGCTCATGAAATTCTGGACCGTAGACCAGAACGAACTGGCCGCACTGCAGGATTTCATCAATCCCGAGACCGGCAAACCGGAAACCCTTCCCGAAGGCACAAACGAGTACGTCAAACCTTCCCTGAGGATCGGAGCGGGACGTTTTTTCCGTTTCGGCGACTTCAGCCTGCTTGCGGCTTTTGACACCCACATGCGGTTTGAAGGCCGGCGCACCTACTACCTCAATGCCGGCGACATCAGCTTTGAGCCCGGCATCGGCGCCGAACTCGGCTACAAGGAACTTATTTACCTCCGTGCCGGGATCACCGACGTCCACCTGGATGACCGGAGCACGGTGTTCGTCTCCCCAACTCTTGGTACCGGACTTAAGATCGGCGCGTTCATGGTGGATTACGGCTTCAGCAGCTTCGCCGGAATTGCCTCCGATCTCGGTTTCACCCACCGGATTTCACTACAGCTCACCTTGTGAAAACACCGCTCCGGACAACCGACGCACCAGCACCTCCAACCGTCATCATTACGGGTCCCACCGCCACCGGGAAATCCGACCTCTCTCTGGATCTGGCCCGCTACTTTGACGCACCGGTCATCTCTGCCGATGCCCGCCAGTGCTACAAGTACATGGACATCGGCACCGGAAAGGTCACACGTGACATCCTTGATGAAATCCCCCATTATCACATTTCGACCCTGTATCCAGACGAACCCTTCACGGCGGCCGGCTTCGCGGAACGGTTCATGGACTGGAGCCAATCGATCCGCAGCAAGGGAAAACCGGTAATCGTGGCGGGGGGCAGCACGCTCTACATCGAATCGCTCATCCGGCCGCTCGATCCGCTGCCACCAAAGAACGACGCCAACACCCGGGAACTGCAACGGCTCGCCGAAAAAGAGGGCCTCGCATCCATCCGGAAAAAGCTGGAGGAGGTGGACCCGGCTTATTCTCGCCGTATCGACGGTCCCAACCCGCACCGCATGTTCCGCGCTCTTGATGTGTGGATGCAGACGGGGCGCCCGTTCAGCAGCTTCCACACGAACCGTCCGCTCCGCATCCCCGACAACATGCTGCTCATCTGCCTTCACCGTGACCGCGGGGAGCTTCACGACCGTATCGACCGGCGTGTGGACGCGATGATGGCCGACGGGCTGCTGGATGAGGTCCGTAAAATCCTCTCCATGGGCTACGATCCGGAGCTTCAGTCGCTGCAGACGGTTGGTTACCGCGAGGCCATCGCCCACCTGCGCTGCGATTTGCCGGCCCCGGAGATGATCGCAAATATCAAGACCAGCACAAGGAGATATGCCCGGCGGCAGCTCACCTGGTTCAGGCGCTGGGAACACGTCGTCTGGATGGAGCAAACCGGACAATCCCAACAAATTCTTGCCGACCGTATCCGCAACATGACGGAACAACTGGCAGCTGAGACCTGAATGATGTACCTTTCGAAGATTCCATAAACCCTAACCCATCCGACCATGCAGGTAGATATTGTCATCACCCTTCGCGAATCCATCCTGGATCCCAAGGGAAAAGCATCCCATCACGCACTTGAGAACCTGGGCTTCAAGGATGTCACCGCCGTCCGGATCGGCAAGTTCATCCAGCTCGAAGTTGATACCGACGACCCGGCCAAAGCACGTGAAATTGCGACCGCTGCTTGTGAAAAACTCCTGGCCAATACGGTCATGGAGAACTTCGAGATCCGCCTTCCCGATTCCACCACCACCTGACACAATCACACATCATGAAATTCGGAGTAATTGTCTTTCCGGGATCCAACTGCGACCACGACGCCTACCACGCCCTGAAACATGAGCACGGCATCGACACCACCTTCATCTGGCACAAGGATACGGAACTTGGGAATGTGGACGGCGTCATCATTCCAGGCGGCTTCTCGTATGGTGACTACCTACGAAGCGGCGCCATTGCACGTTTTTCCCCCGTCATGAACGCAGTGGCAGGATTTTCAGCCAAAGGCGGACCCGTACTCGGCATCTGCAACGGTTTCCAGATCCTGCTGGAAGCGCAGCTGCTTCCCGGCACCATGATGGCCAACGAACAGCTGCGATTTACCTGCAAGTTCATCCACCTGGTCTGCCAGAACCGCAACACGCCTTTCACCGCTGAAATACCTGCTGACCGCATCCTTTCCATCCCGGTTGCGCACGGCGAGGGCAACTACTACGCGGACGATGACCTTCTGAAAAAACTGGAAGACCGTGGCCAGATCGTGCTCCGGTATTGCAATGAAAAGGGCGAGTTCACGCCAGCATCCAACCCGAACGGATCGACCGGCAATATCGCAGGGATCTGCAATGATAAAGGCAACGTGGTCGGAATGATGCCGCACCCGGAACGGGCGGTTGAGGAGAATCTCGGGTCGGCCGACGGGCGGTACTTTTTTGAGTCGGCACTTGCGCACATCGCTTCCGCCACGTAATCACCCCCGCCCATGTCCCAGCCAGTTCACCAGAAACTCCATTGCAAGGACCTTGTCAAGCGGTACAAAAAACGCACCGTGGTCAACAATGTGTCCATCTCCGTCAACCAGTCGGAGATCGTAGGACTGCTGGGACCCAACGGTGCCGGAAAAACTACCACCTTCTACATGGTTGTTGGCCTGATCCGGGCGGAAAAGGGACGCATCTATCTGAATGAAAGGGACATCACCTCCCTTCCCATGTACCGGCGGGCCCGATACGGTATCGGATACCTTTCACAGGAGGCCAGTGTTTTCCGCAACCTCACGGTCAGGCAGAACCTGGAATCCATACTCGAATTCTACAACCTCAGCAAAGCAGAGAGGAAGGCGCGGTCCGATGAACTGATCGAGGAGTTCAACCTGCAGACCGTTGCAAACAGCAAGGGCTTCAATCTGTCCGGCGGCGAGCGCCGACGCACGGAAATTGCCCGTGCCATGGTTACCAGGCCCAATTTCCTGCTGCTGGACGAACCCTTTGCCGGCGTCGATCCCATTGCCGTTGAAGACATTCAGCAGATCATCTCCGGCCTCCGGCAAAAAAACATTGGCATCCTGATCACCGACCACAACGTGCACGAAACCCTCGCCATCACGGACCGCGCCTACCTCATGTTCGAGGGGCGCATCCTGAAAGAGGGCTCCTCTGACTATTTGGCGGAGGACGATGAGGCAAGAAAGTTGTATCTTGGTGAGCAGTTCCGGCTGGACCGATATAATCACGATACGGTAAAGAAACCCCAATAATGACTGTAGAAGAAATCACCGTTCAGGAGCTCAAGAAAATCCAGGACGACAAAGAGCCCGTTCTGCTCATCGACGTGCGGGAAAAATTTGAAAAAGATCTTGTGGATATCGGCGGGACCCTCATCCCGCTGGGACAGCTCACAGACCGACTGCCGGAAATCGAGTCCCACAAAGACCGGCCCGTCATCATTTACTGCCGGAGCGGGGCGCGAAGTGCCGAGGCTTGCCGCATGCTGATGTCCAATGGATTCCAAAATGTCAGGAACCTCCGGGGAGGGATCCTGAAATGGTCAGACGACATCGACCCCAGTATGCCTAAATACTGACCCCTTAAGGTCAGACGTACGCGGCAATCTGATTCAGCAGCTCTTCGTTGCTGTTGGTCCGTTTCAGCACCTGAAGCAGGCTTGCCATGGACTCCTTGGGAGACTTTTTCAGCAGGTAGCGGCGCACCATGTTGCGCTCTTCCAGCGAGTCGTCGATGAATCTGTCCTCATTCCGCGTTCCCGATGCGGCGATGTTTATTGCCGGGAAGATGCGGTCATTGGCGACTTCACGGTCAAGAACAAGTTCCATGTTCCCGGTACCCTTGAACTCCTCGAAAATAAGATCGTCCATACGGGAATTCGTTTCGACAAGGCAGGTTGCGATAATGGTCAGCGAACCGCCGTTCTCAATTTTTCGGGCCGACCCGAAGATCTTTTTCGGGATATTCAGGGCGCGGATGTCCAGACCACCTGACATCGTTCTGCCACCGCCTGCCTGCGCGGCGTTATAGGCGCGGCTCAGCCGGGTTATCGAATCGATCAGCAACACCGAATCCATCCCCATCTCGGCCCGGCGTTTCACATATCCCAGAGCCAGCTCTGAAATGCGCGTGTGACTTTTTGTGGATTTGTCGTTGGACGAGGCAAATACCCGTCCACGCGTTGTGCGGATGAAGTCGGTCACCTCTTCCGGTCGCTCATCCACAAGAAGGACGGCCAGTTCGATATCCGGATGATAATCATCAATGGATTTTGCGATGTTTTTCAACAGCACGGTTTTACCGGTCCTGGGCGGGGCAACGATGAGTGCACGCTGACCCTTTCCGATGGGCGAAATGAGATCAATGACCCGCTGCTCGATTTCATCGGCACTCCGCGAGAGTTTAATCTGCTCTATGGGCATGATCGGGGTTTGCAGATCAAAGCGGACTGCCTTTGCCCAGACTTCATAGGGCTGCCCGTTGACGCTGTTCACACTGACCAGCCGCTTGTTACCCCGCTGGTCCTGTTCGATATCCCCTTCGACCAGCAGACCCGGCTTCAGATTGAAAAAGCGGACCATATCGGGCACCACAAAAGGATCCTGAGGCGTGGCGGTAAACTCGTGGTCAAGTTCCCGCAGATAGCCAACCCCTTTCTCCGTGACCTCCATGATTCCGGAGTATAGCCCTGCCGGTTTCACATGCTGGTTGTCCAGAAAATTCGGAAGGCCCCCGCCTCGGTTCTGGTTGTTACCCTTTTTCCCTTTTGGACGGTTTTTCTTGCCCTTGTTCTTTTTCCGGTTTCGTGCTTTTTTGTCGTGGGGATTACTCATTTTTTTCTTGTTATTTCGCTAAAAACAGGGAGTTTTGCAGATGCTCCGCTGTTATCCGGGAGCGTCTGCAAAACATGGTCTTCCCCTGTGTCCTCGCCGTGTTGAATTCAGGACTGTTGATCTGTCTCAGAAAGGAGCTATCCCCGGATGGACGTGCCAGAGTTATCCTTATGGATTAACGTACGGTCGTCTCTTCGGCTATCCAGGAGTAGCAATCTCTAAGGGAACCGTCAATGCGGAGTCTTTCACCCACATTCCAGTTCTGATAGAATTTCTCTTCTGCCGTGGGAGT
>SKWQ01000282.1 GCA_007128855.1 Balneolales bacterium | reverse complement strand
ATCGCGCATAGAACGCAATGAAAGAGACCGAGGATACCAAACAGCGGGAACTGGCGGAAGGGATCAGGAATTCCGACCGCCGGGCTTTTGACGAACTGTTCCGGGCCATGTACCCCCGGCTCGTCCGATTTGCGTTCAAAATCACGCAGGACTGGAATGCTTCCTGCGATATCACCCAGGATGTTTTTGTCATGTTATGGCAGCAGCGAAATACCCTTGATCCCGATCGCTCGGTACGCGCCTGGCTCTTCCGGTCAGTGCGCAACCGCGCCTACAACTATCAGCGCGACCGGCGCGAGATCGCCGATCCCGGAGCGGCCGAGGCATTGGTGGATGACTCCCGGATGCCCGATGACGTGCTGGTTTCCACTGATGGCAGCAATGAAAGCAGCAATGGCAGCAGCCGGGAACTGCAGCTTCAGAAAAAGATCAAGGAGTGGATACAGGAGCTCCCGGAACGGCAGCGGGAGGCCTTCGAACTCAGCCGTTACGAAGGGCTGTTCCACCATGAAATTGCCGGCGTGATGCAGGTATCGGTGAAAACCGTGAACAACCACCTTACAGCGGCACTCAAACACCTGCGGACCTGCTACGAGTCGCACCGCAATGCTTCACAGGAACGTTTATGACAGACGAATACAAACACAGCGATTACAAACCGCTTGCCTCCCACGCCCGCGAACCCCTGCCCGACGGGGTTGACGGTCCCGGCCGCGAGATCATGGAGCGGCTTTGGGAGACCAGTGCGGACGCCACGTTTCCCGATCAGCATCCCGATGCCCGGCAAACGGAAGAGGCCCTGAAGTCGGTCCACCGCCGTCTTGATGCCCCGAATCCGGTTGCGGAACGAGCCGCATCCACCCCTGCCTTTTACCGGCTCCCCGTGTGGATCGCCGCGGCCGCCGTTGTCCTGCTTGCTTTTGGCATCGGCTACCTGATCTATCCGCAATCGGTCACGGCACCGAACGGGCAGCGCGTCGCAGCCGTGCTTCCCGACGGCTCCACGGTGGAGCTGAACAGCGGCTCCACCATCCGCTACAACCGCCTGTTTGCTATCCGGAACCGTGAAGTGCGGCTGGACGGGGAGGCGTATTTCTCGGTGGTGCCGGGCGACCGGCCGTTCATCGTGACCGCCAACCGGGCCGTGGTGGAGGTGACAGGCACCGAATTCAACGTGCGCTCGCGCAGTGACGATCCGGGCTTCGAAACGCGCGTGCATGTCGCCAGCGGGAGCGTCGCGCTCTATCCCGCCGGACAATCCGACCGCAGCGTCACCCTCAGCGCCGGCGATTGGAGCCGCTGGAACATCACCATGGAGGCCCCGCGGACACCCGAGCCCGCCGCGCCGGAGCACATCGGGGAATGGCGTGAGAACCGGTTCCATTTCCGCAGCGAGACCCTCGGCATGATCTTCCGGGAGATCGAACGGCGCTTCGACATCCGCATCCAGCTTGAGGCCGACCGGATGGCCTCCGAGATCCTCACCGCGCACTACAGCGATCCCGGCGATCCCGAGCGCATCATCGAGGACATCTGCCACGTGAAAGGGCTGCGTTACGCCCGCACCGCCAACGGATTCCGGATCTACCGATGACCAAAGCACGACGCCATACCGCCCTGGTGCTGGTGCTCACACTGGCGATGGCTTCCTTGACGGCCATGCATGCGGTTGCCTATGCAGCGGGACAGGCGGAGCAGGTTGCCATTTCGGCGGAACAGGCGGAGCTTCCGGCTTTCAATTCGGCGGGACAGGCACCCGGCCTCGTCGCAAGTGCAACCGCATCCACCCATGACAGCCCGACAGGAACACCGGACGCGAAACCGGGTGGGACAGCGCATTTTGACCAGCCCGGACAGCTGTGGTCGTTCGATTTCCGCGGCGAACCGCTGCAGCAGGTGCTCGAGACCGTGGCGCGGGTGACCGAAACCGATATGCTGTACGATCCGGGAATGATCGAGGATGTAGTGATCTTCCGGCGCATCCGCGAGCAGCCCATGCCGCGGCTGCTCTCCGAGGTGCTGGCCGACACGCCGTTCGACTATATCGTGCTGTCGTCCGGCACGGTCGTACTTGTGCGGAAAGTGGCCGATGAGCCGGCGTTTGGTACATTTGCCGGCAAGGTGCGCGACGGCCGCACGGGCAAGCCGCTCCACGGGGCGACGGTGCTGCTGGCCGATGCTTCCGGCGGCACGGCCACCAACAGCAGCGGCGTGTTCCGGCTCAATCGCATGATCAGCGGTTCGTACCGCATTGTGATAAGCTATGTGGGCTATCATCCGGTTGAGACCGTGGTGGAAATCCGTCCGGATGAGATGGTGCGGACGGAAGTGGCGCTGGAGCCGCGTCCATTCACTTTCACACCTGTGGTCATTGAGGCCCACCGTCCCGACCTGGCCGGCATCAATAACCGCGCATCGGTGCAGTCGCTCGCCAACTGGGATGTTTCGGGCGGCATGCGCGACCCCATCCGCAGTCTCGGCCTGTTCGCCGGGCTCCAGTACGGGCTGCCGCTGCAGGACATCCACCTGCAGGGCGGACGCCAGGGCGAGCACCGCATCCGGCTGGACGGCATACCGGTCTACAATCCCTACCACTTCGGCCACTTCTACAGCAGCTTCAGTCCGCTTGCCATCAGCGATGTCCGCCTCCACAAGGCCGGCTTCGGCGCTACGGAGGGCAGTATGATCTCGGGGATCATCGATTTCGTGCACGACATCCCGTCCGCCGGCTCTCGCGGCGTCACCGTGCTCGGCGACCCGGTCAACGCCAACATCCGCGCCGATATTTCTTTCCTGGGGGATGGCGGGGGCGCGTCCGGCGGAGGTGCGTCCGGCGCGGGCGGCACGTCCACCGAGCCGTATCCATCCGTCACGGCGACGGGTAGTTTCCGGAGCAATTTCTGGGGGGTGTACCAGGAGCCGAACCTGCAGCAGACGCTCAAGGACTGGGGATACGTCGACCAGATCCTCGCTGAAAACCTGCTCCAGGCACCGGGCACCATCCAAAATGAGTACGAATCGCTCAAGCAGGTCTCAGACCTGCGTTATCTGGACGGGCACGCCGCCGTCCGGTACGAGCCCAATCCCTTCCACACCGTCAGCGCCTCGGTGTGGCACGGCCGCAACCGGATCCGCATGGCGGCCCTGAACCGGCGCTACGAGGGTGAAATGCATGACAGTTTCCTGTTTACACGCGATGATTACCAGTGGCATAATGTGGTCGGACAGGTACAATGGGATGCCAGTCCGGGTCCTCGCATGACCATATCCACCCGGGCCGGATTCAGTTCCGGGCGCATGGACCACAGCTATCACATGTTCACCCGTCACACGGCCGACATGGGGCTCGATGAATTCGGCTCATACTTCTCGCCCCAGGCCGCGTATTCGCGAATGTCGGACGCCGTGCCCGTTGAGCCGCGCCACGCCGGCTCCAACCGCATAGACCATGGCCTGTTCCGGTCCGCCGTGCAGTACCATTTCACACCGCAGTTCCGGATGGAAAGCGGCCTGGAGCTGAACGCCGTCTCATCACAGGTCGATTTCAGCGAATTCTTCTTCCTGCCCACATCGTCGGATGAAACCTCGTATTTCGGAACGGTATTTTCCAATCTGCACTACCAGCCCACCCGAAACTGGCAGCTCACGGCCGGCTCCCGTTTCACGCGCATCGACCTGCAGTCGCGCGTCTACGCCGAGCCGCGCATTTCGGCGCAGTACGACCGCACAAATTCGGTCATCGGCTACTGGTCGGCCCGGCTGGCCGCCGGCATCTACCGCCAGTTCATCCATCAGTACGACATCACCAATGTGGGGCCGACCTCCCTGGTGCCGTCATTCACGGTCTGGTCACACGCATCGGCCGACGAGCCGCCCAAGGCCTATCACATCAGCGGCTCGTGGCTGCACCAGCCGTCCACCCTGACCACGCTGAAACTCGAGGCCTACTACAAGTGGGAGCCGACGCGCTACATCGGCTCGCCGCGCAGCCTGTCTGCCGAAACCGGTGCCGGCTTCGACCGCAGTTCCGCCGAGGCCTTCTCCGAATCCACCCGCCTGCGCTCCAGCGGCTTCTCGGCGCGCCTGCAGCAGCTCCTGCCCGACCCGCGCATCAAGCTGATGCTGGGCTACGACTACACCCGCGCCGAACTTCGCATGTCACAATTCGGCCGCACCGTGCCCGCACCGTGGAACGAGCCGCACCGGATCCAGGCCCGGGGCATCTTCCATGTATACGGACCGGTCTCGCTGATCGCCAACTGGAAATCGGTCTACGGCCGGGCGTGGGGATTCCGACAGGCCTACTACGACTACCTCTGGGTCAAGGGCACCCGCACCATCGGCGGCCAGTTCCAGTTCGGCACCCCCGAGGACGACCGGCTCCCGGCCTTCCATCAGCTCGACCTTTCACTGCGCTACCGCCCGTCCCTCGGTTCGCTCCGGGTGGATGTGCACCTGGACCTGATCAACGTCCTGAACCACCGCAACGTGATCGACTGGAGCCTCAAACCGGCCGGAATGACATCCACGCAGGCACTGCAAACAACGACCGCGAACAACATGAACGGGGATGTCGGCGGATACGGCGGGGGTGGAGACAGCGGCCACAGCGGTGACGCCTCACAGGACTACGGCATCACCTACGAAATCCACGAGCGTACCATGCCCGGCTTCTATCCTCTGTTGCGGATTGAAATCGGGTTGTAGAAAGCCGGATTGTAGGGTTGTTGCCAACGGGATCACGGCAAACCGGATTACAACTAACCGGCTTGAAGTAATCCAGCTTGAGTATCCACCTGCCCGATGTTGTTTTTTTTGTTTTTTTTATCTTGCTTGCATGTGCGAAGCCATTTGGGCATACAAACAACCATTCGGAACAACCGCAGGCAAATCGCCAAATCATGTTGTAATATGAGCTTTTTCAAAGTATCACTGACCACTATCATCGGCTTTCTCACTTTCACGGTTTTGCTCTCAACCGGACCGGCACCGGCAACCGCCCAGCCGGCCGTCGAACAAATCGGAATTACCACCGGCGTTGTCAACAATAACGTGCGATCCAATCTCGGTTCGATGGATTCCCGGACCGGACTCCGTGTCTCGCTCTACACCGACGTCCGCCTCAACCGCTCCATATTCACCACCGCGGAATTCGGGTATGTCCAGCGCGGTTACAATGAGGAGACGGAATTTGTCGTGCCTGATGGGTCGGAACAGGGTTACGGCACGGATCTCGTCACCGGCCGTGCCAGCACAGGACATCTTTTGCTGGGGTTTTCCGCCAACTTCGAACGTAAACTGCTTGGCCAGACATGGTACCTCGGGGCGGGCCCGCGCCTGGAGTGGCTCATTTCACGGGAAAACGCATCGTTCGAGAGCGACATTTTCGACGAAGTCGTGGAATCCGAGCTGCTGGACTTCCTGGATGACACCTCGCTTGGAATCTCGGCTTCTGCCGGCCTGCGCAACCTGGCCTTTGGCCCGGCAAACCTGCGCCTGGAGCTGCGCTACGACTACGACCTGACCGATGCCATGAGCGACTACCCGAGATCCTACCGGAATCACGGGTTTGCGTTTACGGTTGGATTGGGATTGCGGCCCT
>SKWQ01000224.1 GCA_007128855.1 Balneolales bacterium | reverse complement strand
GCCGGGAGGATGAACGCCCAGAGCTGGTAGATCAGCATGGGGATGCCGATGATGAACCCGACCACCAGCAGGGTGCCCCAGTAGGTGAAAAACTGTCCGGGAAGCCGCCGGTTCTGCAGGTCAAGGTCCGAAGCGTTGATGCCGACGAGCTTGTACATGAAGAAGTCGCCCTTGGCGGGACCCAGCAGGACCTCCTCCATGATGAAGCTGGAGAAGATGAATGCCACGATCACCCCAAGCCCGATACCCATCAGGCCCTTGAGGATGCGCCAGCGCAGCTCTTCCAGATGGTCCAGAAAGGACATCTCCGGCGGCAGGCCGGGGGAGGCGGCTTCTGGCGGCATTTCGCCCATTACCCTGCGTTCCGTTACTTCCGTTGTTGCCATAGTGCTGCAGGATCAGTTAGGCCGTGACAAAATCATACAGTGGGAAGCGTTCGCACATTTCATGCACTTCGCCGCGGACTTTCTGGATGAGCTCCTCGCTGGTGTGGTTGGCGATGACCATGTCCATCAGTTCCGCAATGCGGGTGAATTCTTCGGGACCCATGCCGCGTGTGGTCATGGCCGGGGTGCCGATGCGGATGCCGGAGGTCACGAACGGGCTCTGGGTGTCGAAGGGCACCATGTTCTTGTTGACGGTGAGGTCGGCGCGACCCAGGGCATCCTCGGCTTCCTTGCCGGTGATGTCCTTGTTGCGCAGGTCGACCAGCATGAGATGGTTGTCGGTGCCGCCGCTGACCAGGTCGTAGCCGAGTTCCAGGAATCTGGCGGCCATGGTCTTGCTGTTTTTCAGCACGTTTTCCTGGTAGGTGGCGAAATCTTTCTGCAGGGCTTCGCCGAAGGCCACGGCCTTGGCGGCGATGACGTGCATGAGGGGGCCGCCCTGCGTCCCCGGGAAGACGGCCGAATCCAGCAGTTCACTCCACTTCTTCACCCGGCCCGACTTCGGGGCCACCTTGCCGAGGGTGTTTTCGGCGTCACGACCGATCAGCAGCATGCCGCCGCGGGGTCCGCGCAGCGTCTTGTGCGTGGTGGTGGAGACGACATGGGCGTAGGGGAGTGGGTTGTTCAGGAGTTTGGTGGCGATGGGCCCGGCGGTGTGTGCCATGTCCATCCACAGGAACGCGTCCACCTCGTCGGCGATGTTGCGGAAGGCCTCGTAGTCGAAATCGCGGGGATAGGCCGAGGCGCCGATGGAGATCATTTTCGGCCGGATCTTTTTGGCCTTGTCACGGATGGCGTCCATGTCCAGACGGCCGGTCTCTTTGCTGACCCCGTAAAACTGTGCGTCGTACGTGATGCCGGAGAAGTTGACCGGTGAGCCGTGGGTGAGGTGTCCGCCGTGGGACAGGTCCAGCCCGAGCAGGGTTTCACCGGGCTTCAGGAAGGTCAGATAGACGGCAGCGTTGGCGGTGGCCCCGGAGTGCGGTTGCACGTTGACCCACTCGGCGTTGTAGAGCATTTTTGCCCGGTCACGTGCCAGGTCCTCGACAATATCCACGTACCGGCATCCGCCATAGTAGCGCTTGCCCGGCAGCCCCTCGGCATACTTGTTGGTCAGCGGAGAGCCCATGGCTTCCATGACCGCTTTGCTGACAAAGTTTTCCGATGCGATCAGCTCCATGCCGTTGTTCTGGCGTTCGGTCTCCTTTTCAATGAGGCTGTATACTTCGGGATCGTGTTCTTTCAGTCGTTTCATCGGGTTCCGTTTCTTTCTGGTGATGTTGCAGGTGGTATTGTGGATGCGGCCTGCGGTGTGAATGACCGTGCCGGCATCATAAAAAAAATCCCGAAAAAATTATTCCCGGGCTTTGATCTTGTCGATCCTGCGCTGATGGCGTCCGCCTTCGAAGGTGGATTCGAGCCATGAGGTGACGATGGCGCGCAGTTCATCCTCGTTGAGCATCCTGCCCGGCAGGCAGAGGATGTTGGCCTTGTTGTGCTGTCTGGAGAGTTTCGCGACCTCCTCGTTCCAGACCAGTGCCGCACGGACTTTGGGATACTTGTTGGCGGTCATGCACATGCCCTGTCCGCTGCCGCAGATCAGTATGCCCATGTCGTGATCGCCGTTGTTCACCGCCTGGGCAACCAGCGCTGCAAAATCCGGGTAGTCCACGGACTCGTCGCTCTTGGTGCCGTAGTCGATGGTGGTTATGTCATGCTCCTTCAGGATTTTCTTTACCAGTTCCTTGGCTTCGAGACCGGCATGATCCGATGCGATGGGGATGATTGTGTTCACGGGTGCGTTCATTTTTCTGGCTTTTGGCAACTCATTTTTTACAAGCTATAAATATCCGTAAAAATGCGCTGATATTAAAGAGGCAACGAGGTCATTGCGGACTGGTCAGGGCGTAGACCAGCAGGTTGACGCCCATGCGAAGGGATGCTTCCGTCAGGTGCTCCGGGTTGTCGTGCACATCAAATGCCCATCCGTCCGCCAGGTTGGTTTCATAGGTGTAGTAGAGTACGAGCCGGCCGTTGCGGAAGATGCCGAATCCCCGGGGTGGTTTTCCGTCGTGTTCGTGGATCTTGGGAAGTCCGTCCGGGAAGTCGAACACCGTGGAATAGATCGGGTAGGAGGCGGGCAGCTCCACCAGGTCCTCGTCGGGGAAGATCCTTTCGATGACGGGACGCACATAGGGGTCGAAGCCGTAGTCGTCGTCGATGTACAGGAACCCGCCATTGTCAAGGTACTCGCGCATGTTGGCCGCCTCGGTGGCATTGACGTCAATGTTGCCGTGTCCGGTCATGAACACAAAGGGGTACTGGTACAGGTCGCGGCTGCCAATGGACACGTCGTCGTAGCTGCGCTGGATGGAGAGGGGGATGTGGCGGTTGGCGAAATCGATCAGGTTGGTCAGCGATGAGGGGTCGTTGTACCAGTCGCCGCCGCCACGGTACTGGATGCGCGCAATTCGGATCTTGTCCTCTTCGGGTATGTTTTTGCGCGGCAGGTCGCCGGCGGCCGCACCGGCAGCGACAAGCAGGACAAGGATGGCGGATAGCAGGGAGCGAAAAGGCATCAGGCAAAAAAGATAAGTAAGTAACGATTTCGTGATATCGGTCCGGGGCAATTCCCATGATATCCTGTAACGCAAAAGATGCCGCCAACGTTGTTTTTCGATTTATTTTCAAATAATCACAGGTTGTCCTATTTTGTAAGGGCTTACATTTTCCAGAAACCGTTATGTGTCCGACACGCAAATACAGGTAAAAACCATGTCCAGAAGAGTTTTAGCCGCATTTTTCGCCATCGTGATCCTGCTTCCACTGACCGCTGTGCACGCCGTGCAGCCCGAGCGAGTGGAACCGCCGTTCTGGTGGACCGGGATGAAGAACCAGGAGGTGCAGCTGATGGTGTACGGGGAGGACATTGCCCTGTCGCGACCTTCGGTGGACCATGCCCATGTCACGCTCGATCGCATCATCGCCGTGGAAAACCCGAATTACCTGTTCCTGAACCTGCTGATCGGCGAGGATGCCGGACCCGGCAAGGTGGGCATCACGTTCCGGCGGGAGGACCGCTCCCATACCTACAAATACGAGCTGCTCGAGCGCCGCGACAACACCAACCGTCACCGCGGATTCGATCCCTCCGACGTGATCTATCTGATCATGCCCGACCGCTTCGCCAACGGCGACCCGTCCATCAGCGAAATCGAGGGGATGTTCGAGGGGGTCGATCGTGACGAGCCCTTTGCACGCCACGGCGGCGACATCCAGGGCATCATCGACAACCTGGAATACATCTACGACCTGGGAATGACCGCGCTCTGGCTCAACCCCATCCTCGAAAATGACATGCCCTACGACTACAGCCAGAGTATCGGCTTCTACCACGGCTACGCCGCCACCGACAAGTACCGGGTCGACCGCCGGTTCGGCAGCAACGAAAAGTTCGTGGAGCTGGTCGACCGCGCGCACGATATGGGCCTCAAGGTCATCATGGACATGATCCACAACCACATCGGCACGCACCACTGGTGGATGAAGGATCTGCCCGCCGGCGACTGGGTGCACGATCAGGACAAATACGGCAACACCTCGTTCCGCACCAACACCATCATGGATCCGTACGCATCCCGCAAGGATCACGATACCACGGTGAAGGGCTGGTTTGTGGATGAGATGCCCGACCTGGACCAGCGCAACGAGCTGCTGGCCACCTACCTGATCCAGAATACCATCTGGTGGATCGAGTATGCGGGGATTGACGGCATCCGCATGGATACGCACCCCTATCCGTACAAGGATTACATGGCCGAGTGGACGCGCGTGGTGCTCGAGGAGTATCCCGATTTCAACATCGTCGGCGAGGCGTGGATGCCCAACGTGGCGACGACGGCCTGGTGGCAGTACGATTTTCCGACACAGAGCAGCTACAACTCCTGGCTGCCGAGCGTGACCGATTTTCCGCTTTACAATGCCATTGTCTCCGGGTTGAATGAGGAGCCGGGATGGGACACCGGCATGTTCCGGATCTATCTGACGCTGGGTCAGGATTTCCTCTACACCGATCCGTTCCTGAACGTGATTTTTGTGGACAACCACGACCTGGACCGGTTTTTTTCGAGTATCGGCGAGGACTACGATAAATTCCGTTTGGGGATGGCGCTGCTCTATACCACGCGCGGCATCCCGCAGGTCTATTACGGTACCGAGATCCTGAAGACGGGTGCGGGTCCGGATGGCCTGAAGCGGAAGGACTTCCCGGGCGGCTGGCCGGAGGATCCGATCAGCGCCTTTACCGAAGAAGGGCGCCGGGAACTGGGCGAAAAGCGGGGGCGTCCGGTTACCGAGGCATTCGATTTTGTGCGCAATCTGACCTGGTGGCGCAAGGACAAGCCTGTCATCCACTACGGAAACCTGACCCATTTTGTGCCCGAGGAGAACACGTATGTCTATTTCCGGCACGATGACGAGGAGACCGTGATGGTGATCCTGAACGGTGCGCAGGATGCGCACGTGCTGGAACTGGAGCGTTTTGAGGAAATGCTCGGCGGCTACCGTTATGGGCGTGATATCATCACCGGAACGCGGCACACGCTGGACGGTTCGCTGGAGGTGCCGGGGATGACCCCGATGATCCTGGAGCTGTCGGCAACGCGGTAATTATCCTCACAACTGCGGCGGCCTGAGCACGTTCACTTCTATGTCGAGGACCGACATGCTTCCGAACAGGCCGATGGCCCCGTCGATATTGTAGATGATGTTCTGGATTTCGCCGGGTGCCAGGGTTCCGGAACCGCCCCCGACCTGCACCGGCTGCGAACGGAAGAAATCGTAGCTGTTGTCATCCAGTGAGAACGTGGAAATGATGTTTTTCCCGTAGAATGCGATGCCGATCCAGGGCATGCGCAGGGTCAGCGTGCCATCCGGATTCACGTCGAAATTCTCTTCGTTGACGATGTTGGTGCGGATGCGGACCAGCTCACTGATATCATCGGCCGCGTCACGCCAGAACGGCGTCAGGTTTTCTTCCAGCGGTTCCAGTGTTTCGGTGGCGTAGATGAAGTAGTTCTGGCGGTTGTTGGTCCGGTTCCGGGTAATGCGGAACTCGAGCTGCTGCTCGCTCTGGTAGTATGCTTCATCGCGGATGACCTCCCTGACCGAAAAAGTGTCGGGGACGCTGGTTTCGGCGGTGATACGGTGGCCGTTTTCGCGCGGAAGGGTAATTTCCAGGCGGTAGGTGTTGCGCGGGATCACCCGGTCGAGGATATCCTGCTGCTGGATGCGGTATACCCCGCGCCGGTCCTCGGTGTACTCGTAGGTTTTTTCGCGATTGCCCTGTTCGTTGTACCGGTGGATGAGCACTTCCGCCCCGAGTACGGCCCGTTCGTCGAAGTGGTAGGGTTCGTTGAACGGAGCGGTGGTGGACAAGCGTACTTCCGGAAGAGGTTGCCGGGCAATGAAATAACTTTCGACGACGTACTGTTCCACGTAGTCGTCCTGTCCGTAGAGGTCGCATCCTGCAAACAGGGCGGCCGCCAGTGCCACCGGAAGGAACCGTGCCAGGGCAAGTGTGAACCGCTTAAGAAGGGATGCATGCGGCGAACAGGATGCGATAAGATCAGGTGTTTGGTTTATAGAAGCCATTTGGATTATCAGTGAGCAGAGCTGAGATCAGAAGTTTACGGTGTAACTGATGGCCGGGATGATGGGGAGCATGCGCACATCCTCCCGCTTTACCGGGGATTCGTCAAAATCATAGATATAGAACCAGACGTTGCGGCGGGAGTACAGGTTGATGACCTGGAACTGCCATTCGGCGTCGGCGATGCCGAAGAAGGAGCTTTTCCGGGTGAAGCCGACATCCAGCCGGTGGTAGGCGGGCAGGCGCGAGGCGTTGACGCGTCCGACCGTGATAGCGTCGATGGTGGCGCCGTCAAACGGATTGGATTCCAGTGCGGTGCGTCCGAGCGGTTTGGTGTAGGCCTGTCCGGTGCCGTAGTTGAAGACGCCCGAGAAGGTCCAGCGCCGGCTCAGGCGGTAGTTGGCTACCACGTTGACATCGTGGATGCGGTCGTATTTGGGCGGATAGAACCGGTTTTCGTTGAAATCGTCGAATTTGCGGCGCGTCACACCCCAGGTGTAGCCGACGAAGCCGTAGAGGCGTCCGCGCGTCTTCTCCAGGAACGCTTCGAATCCGGCCGCATACCCCTCGCCGAACCGGAAAAGGTCCGGGTATTCCAGGCCGGCCGCATCCCCCAGGAACGGATCGAACTCGAACAGGTCTCGCATGGTGCGGTAGTAGAGTTCGAATTCGAAGTTGTAGCCGGGGATACTCGTGTTTTTCATGCCGAGAACGAATTGGTCGCCGTAGGCGGGGGGGACACCCTCGTCGGTGAACAGCCAGATGTCGAACGCGGAGATGGCCTCGTTGGTGAGCAGGGTGAGGAACTGGTGGTAGCGGCCGACGGCGGCCTGCAGGCGGGTCGCTTCGGTGAGCCGGTAGTCGATGCTGAGCCGGGGATCCAGGCGCAGGTAGCTGCCGTTGTCGTAGTAGTTGAGGCGAAGGCCGGCGTTGATCTTCCAGCGGATGCCCGGACGCCAGATGTTCTGCACGTAGACGGCCCCGTAGTCGGCGACGATCTCCTCGTTCATGGTCTGTCCGCCGTCGAAGAAATCCTGCAGGCGGAAGATTTTGCGTCCGCCCCAGAAGCCGGCGAGCAGTTCGTAATTTTGGGAGGGAAGCCATTCCACATCGGCCTTGAGCGAGAGGTCGTAGATGCGGTTGCGGCGCTCGAACTCGGTGCCGCCGAATTCGAAGACCGGGTCGTTGAAGTACTCCGATCCGGTGAGCGTAAGGTTGGTGAAGGTACGGCGCGAAAGGAGGTGGGTCCAGTCGATGCTCAGGGTGCGGTTGCCGTAATACAGGTTGAACTGGCTGTCGTCGCCGAAGGGGAAGCGCACATCGTCGGTGCCGGTGTAGGCGGCGATGCTCAGGCGGTTGTTCTCCCAGCGGTCGTAGTTGACGCGGGCGTTGATGTCATAGAAGTAGAAGGCGTCCGGCACATTGTCGACCGAGGTACGGAGGGCTGCCAGCAGGGGTTCGAGGGTGGACCGTCGTACGGCCAGCATGTACGATCCGCCCGGATAGGGCCCTTCGATCATGGCGCGGGAGGAGAGCATGCCCAGGCTGACGGTGCCCCTGGTTTGGTTGCGGTTGCCGTCCTTGTTGTACACATCCAGCACCGAGCCGAGGCGGCCGCCGTAGGAGGCGGGATAGGCGCCCTTGTAGAGCTGTACGTCCTTGATGGCGTCGGGATTGAAGGTGGAGAAGAAGCCGAAGAAGTGCGACGGGTTGTAGACGGTGGTGCGGTCAAGCAGGATGAGCGTCTGGTCGGGTCCGCCGCCGCGGATATAGAGTCCGCTCGAGAAGTCCGACGCCGCCTTGACGCCGGGCAGCAGCTGGACGGCCCGGAAGACGTCGGCCTGGAGCACCGAAGGCATGCTTTTGATCAGTTCGGTGGACACGGAGGCGCTGCCGATGTTCTGGCGTTCCTCGAGTTCGCGCTTGGAGGTGATCACCAGCTCCTCCATGGTGAAGCCGGCCGGGTTGAGGTCGGCATCCAGCCGCAGGTTGTCGCCCTCGCCCAGGACGATATCGACCCGCTTGTCGTCGTATCCCAGATAGGAAAAGCGCAGGGTGTAGGCGCCGGCGGGGATGTTGTTGATCACGAAATAGCCGGAGTGGTTGGTGGTGCTGCCGCGGCCGGTCCCTTCCAGCAGAATGTTGGCGCCCAGCAGGGTCTCGCCGGTTTCGGCGTCGCGCAGGAAGCCGTTGACCGAGGCGCGGGACTGCCGCTCCTCTTCCGTCAGGGGGACGTTCGTGCCGCCGGGATTGCCGGACGGGGGGAGGGCACCGGAGACACCGATCCCCGGGATGAGGATCATGAGAAGGAATGCAAGGGATCGCAGGGCTGGAAATGGTCTGGACGGGTTCATGTAGGGGTTAACAACAAATGGGGCCGCAGGGTTTGGCAGGCCGGTTGACTTTTTGCCGGGTGGATGCCGCGTTGCGTCGGACAACGGCCGTATCCTACGAAAAAAGTGCGTCCACAGTTGCAGGAAAAACAGCGACCCGTGGAAAACGTTTCGATCACCCATGGTGTTGTGTTCGCATAAACCGTTTTTTTCGTACATTGCGGGCAAAACATTATTTCCAACACAGCCATGAGAACACGTACACTTTTTGCCTTTATCTGGATGGCGGCCATTGTGCTGCCGGGGATGCTGGCCACCTTGACCCAGCCGGCACAGGCCTCCGAAAAGGTCTACGTCATCCGCGTTGAAGGACTGATCGACAACGGCCTGAACATGTACATCGACCGTGGCATCTCTGCGGCCGAAGGGGACGAGGACGCCGTCGGGGTGATCCTGCACATGGATACGTTCGGCGGACTGGTGGATGCGGCCGACAAGATCCGCAAGCGCCTGCTGGCCGCCAATCTGCCGGTGGCCACGTTCATCGATGCCAACGCGGCATCGGCCGGGGCGCTTATCTCCTTTGCCACCGACAACATCTTCATGGCGCCGGGCGGCTCCATCGGGGCGGCCACGGTGGTGGACGGCGGCGGCGAGAAGGCCGACGAGAAGATCCAGAGCTACATGCGCGGACTCATGCGCTCCACGGCCGAGGCCAAGGGCTACGATCCGCGTATCGCCGAAGCGATGGTCGACGAACGCATCGAGATCGAGGGCATCATCGACGAAGGCGTCCTGCTCACGCTCAGCGCATCCGAAGCGCTGGAACTGGGCGTTTCCACCGCGACGGTCCGTTCCCTGCGCGAGGTGACCGCCGAAATGGGCTGGGAGCAGGCCGAGCTGTTCAACGTGGAGGAGCTCTGGCAGGAGTCGGTCATCCGATTTTTCGCCAACCCGATCCTCCAGAGCCTGCTGCTGCTCATGATGCTGGGTGGTCTCTATTTCGAGCTTCAGTCGCCGGGCGTCGGCTTTGCCGGCGGCATTGCGCTGCTGGGAGCGCTGCTGTTCTTCCTGCCGCTCTACATCATGGGTCTGGCCCAGTCCTGGGAAATCCTCATCGTGATCATCGGGGTCGGGTTGATCATTGTGGAGATCTTCGTGCTGCCCGGCTTCGGTGTTGCGGGCATAGCCGGGGTCATCCTGCTCATTTTCGGGCTGTTCGCCTCACTGGTAGGCAATGTCGGTTTCAACTTCCCCCGCATGGAGGACATGCGGACCGAGCTGTGGACCATCACCATCACGCTGCTGCTTACCATCGCTTTTGTCGCGTCCACCCTCCGTTATGTGATGAAGACGCCGTTATTCGGACGTCTGGTGCTGACCAAGGCCACTGACCGGGCATCCGGGTACACCTCCTACGACGACCGCTCCGAGCTGCTCGGACAGGAGGGCGTGGCGCTGACCTCGCTGCGGCTCTCCGGGACCGTGCGCATCGGCGACCACCGGGTGGATGTGATCTCCGACGGGGACTACATCGACAAGGGCGACCGGATCAGGGTGGTGGCGGTGCACTCCGGACAGGTATACGTCACGCGCCTGAAAGAGTATTAGCTTTTTCGTGTTTTTTTACTTGTGGATGGGCTGATGAGTGGACGGGTGGATGCATTCCGTTTCAGGGTACTTCCACCGGATGCGGCACGGCGTGTTTGAGCGTTGCATCGTGATGCGCTTCCGGTTGGAAACCATGCCCGTCCTGTTTATCTTTCGCTGGAAATTTTCAACCAACAAATTACATTCGATATGAACCTGTTCCTTTTACTGCAGGGAGCCGCTGCCGGCTCTGAGACGATATTTCTGCTGGGCACCATCGCGGGAATTGTGCTCCTGCTCTTTGTTTTCTTCTATTTCGTGCCGATCGGGCTCTGGATCACGGCGATGTTCTCCGGTGTGCGCATCGGCATCTTCAGCGACCTGGTGGCCATGCGCCTTCGCAAGGTACCTCCCGGTCCGATCGTCAAGGCGGCCATTACGGCGACCAAGGCCGGACTGCTGCACGTCGACATCGGCAAGCTCGAAGCCCATTACCTGGCCGGTGGTAACGTCCAGCGTGTAGTCAACGCCCTGATTTCGGCCGACAAGGCCAACATCAAACTCGGTTTCGAGCGGGCAGCGGCCATTGACCTGGCCGGACGCGATGTGTTCGAAGCCGTCCAGATTTCAGTGAACCCGAAAGTGATCAACACGCCGGTCATCACGGCCCTGGCCAAGGATGGTATCCAGGTCAAGGCGACGGCGCGTGTCACAGTGCGTGCGAACCTCGACCGTCTCGTGGGTGGTGCCACTGAGGAGACAGTGCTTGCCCGTGTTGGTGAGGGGATCGTATCCACAGTAGGTTCCTCGACCGATCACAAAGCGGTACTGGAAAACCCGGATCAGATCACCAAGACGGTATTGGACAAGGGCCTGGACAGCGGAACGGCTTTTGACATCCTCTCCATTGATATTGCCGACGTGGATGTCGGTGAGAACATCGGTGCGAAGCTGCAGACTGATCAGGCGACAGCCGATCTCAAGGTTGCCCGTGCCCGTGCCGAGGAGCGCCGCGCCATGGCCGTTGCGGTCGAGCAGGAAAACCGTGCGAAGATCGAAGAAATGCGCGCCCGCGTGGTCGAGGCCGAGGCCGAAATCCCGAAAGCCATTTCCGAGGCCTTCCGCTCCGGCAAACTGGGTGTCATGGACTACTACAATATGAAGAACGTGCTGGCCGATACCGACATGCGCGAGTCCATCGCCAAGGGCACCGACACCAGCGACCCGAATGATCCGCATGGTGACAAGGGTGGACCCCGTCGCAAGTCCTGATGACATTTTCTTCCATTGCGCACAAGAAAACATCTGCGTAGTACGTTATAAAATCGTATCTTTGGGCACTCCGGGGCAACCCGACAGGTGTCCCGGAGATGCGTGGTTCAAGCGCGATATTCCGTTTAACATAGGAATTCCCTTACAGGGGGTGACCTGGCTTCGACGGGGTGAGCGTAGTCACAAGTGGCATGCCGAGTTTCCATCACGGATCTCTCGTAAAAAAATCGGTGGTAATATAAATGTAAATGCTGACAACTATCAGTATCGGATGGCCGCCTAACAGCGCTGTCCCGTCCTCCTGATCGTCCGCTTACCGACGGTCTTTGAGGGCGCCATATAATGGTGAGCTAGTGTATCGTCTTGGTCGGTGGCGATGCGCGAAACCCTATCCGGCCTGGCCTGAAGATTGCCTTGTTATCCGGCGACCCTTCAGGTAAGATGTATAGGATAACTAAGCATGTAGAAGCTTGCTGGTTCGTCACTTCGGACCCGGGTTCAACTCCCGGCACCTCCACTGACAAGAAGGTCTGTAATCGATTCGATTGCAGACCTTCTTTATTTATTATCCTTCTGTTCTGCTAGCGTCTGACCCCTTTTCCGCTTTCAACTGTCCGCCCCTGACCGTAGCGCCAATAACCAGCGCCGAGGCTATCACCACCACGTTCTTGACGATGTACTGACCCTCCATGGTCAATACCAGCGGAACGGATTCAAACACCACATCCGGCATGATCACAACCGGAGAAAACGTGCCCAGCATCTGCACATAGAGGAGCAGTATGGTGAACCGCATAAAACGGAAGAAAAACATGCCGATGCCGATCAGGCACTCCCATGCGGCCAGGATCGGCAGCCCGGTTTGTGCGGATACCAGTCCGAAACTCAGTATTTCAATGGATGTGCCGGCCAGTTCCTCTGCCGGACTGGCACCGGGGAAAAACTTAAGCGCACCGAACCAGATGAATATCAGGCCTATGCTTATCCGGAGCAGGAGGATGCCGTTCCGTGCCATCCACTTTGTGATCCATCGGTCTGCCGACTCGTAGTATTTGAAAGGGTTGTAGTTCATGCGTTCAGTTGGTCGAAATGTTGTTCTTTATGTTGTTCGTGATGTTGGTCGTTATGTTCGTGATGTTGATGGAAATGTTGATCTTTGTGGTCTGCTAAATTTTATTTTGAAGGGATACCGCAGGTATAAACAGCGGCTTCATCCACCCGGTTCCCCTGCATTGCACCGGCATGGGAATCGCAGGGACAGGCAGCGGGTTACTCAGAGATTGGCCATGACACCTCCGTCGGCAGTGAACGTGCCGCCGGTGATCCATGACGAATCATCACTGGCCAGAAACAGGGCCAGATTGGCGATGTCGGCGGGCGTGCCGAGCCGCTTCATGAGGGTGGATCCGGCCGCGTTGGAGACGGCTTTTTCCGGATCGGGAAAGGCGGCGGCGGACTCGTGGATCAGCGGGGTGTCGACGGGGCCGGGACAGATGCTGTTGATCCGCAGTTGCGGGCCATAGTCCGTGGCAACCTGCCGGGCCAGGGCCACCAGACCGGCTTTTGAGGCGCAGTAAGCCGGATGGTTGGGAAAGCTTTTGTATGCCGCAATTGAAGCATTGATGACTGCAACGCCATTACCGGTCCTGACCAGATGCGGCACGGCGTATTTCAGCAGGTAGAAAACCGAATCCAGATTGGTCTGAACGGTTTTGTGCCAGGTTGCCGCATCCAGGTCCACCACCGGCCCCAGTCCCAGCATTCCGGCATTTGTCACCACGCCGTTCAATGTCCCGAACCGGTCCAGGGCCAGATCGACCAGTTCGCGGTTACAGTCAGGCAGGGTGATGTCGCCCTCCATGAACACAGCCCGGTGACCCTGATCTGTGAGTTCCTTCTCCAGGGACGATCCCCGTTCCCGGTTCCGGCCGCTCAGGACCAGGCGCGCGCCGTGCTCGGCAAACAGCCGGGATATGCCGGCACCCATGCCGCGGGTCGCACCGGTGATGATGAAGGACCTGCCTGCGAGTTTTTTCATCGGGGTTACCGTATTTTGGGTCGATTTTCGTGGGGTTAACAGGGTTTTGACAAGATAAAATGAATCCCGGTGTAATATACCGGATAAAGTAGAATAATCGGACCGCGGTCCAATGATCACCCATGCTTTTCGTTCCACTTGTACCGGCTTCCCTTTGAAAATCCCATCGGGGTGGTTATTTTCTTAAACAATGCAAGCCAAAAGTTTACGGTGAACATGAAGGACAGGGTCCTGACATTACTGCTGTGGTTGATGACGGCCGGCCCGGTATTGGCGCAATCGGACGGAGAGTGGCTATGGCTCCACCCGTCCGCCGGAGTCAATAGCCTGGTCGATATTGCCGTGATCGACGGCCGGACCGCCGTTGCCGTGGGTGAAAGGAGCACGATCGCACGTACTGAGGATGCCGGCAAAACATGGCAGGTGACCGACTCCACCTGGGCTTCCGGACACTGGAACGCCGTTCATTTTGCCGATTCGTCCAATGGATGGGTTGCCGGACGCAACGGCCGCATTTATTACTCAGCCGACGCAGGCCGGACCTGGCATCCGCAGCAGAGCGGCACGTCACGGCATCTGTCCGACATCCACTTCATCGACTCATCCACCGGCTGGGCTGCAGGTGCCAGCGGGACCGTCCTGCATACGACCGATGGCGGACAAACCTGGAAAACCCAATCCACGGGAACTTCGGAATATCTGTACACCGTACTTTTTACCGATTCGTCCACTGGCTGGATCGCCGGAGAAAACTTCATCCTGCTGCATACGACCGATGGCGGTCAATCCTGGGTGAAAGACGAGTCCTCAGAGTGGGAGGGGGGCGATCCGGGAAATCGCCACGGACGGTTCACATCGGTACAGTTCATGGATGATGAAATTGGCTGGATGGTGGGTGAGGTTGATACGGGGTGGACGGATCCTTACGGCACGCCGGTTATCGGAGTCTACGGAGTGGTCTATCACACGGTGGATGGCGGACAGTCATGGCAGACGCCATCGTCCGACCTCCACAAGGGTACCATATCGGTTCATTTCGTCAACCAGGATATGGGCTGGGCGGTGCAAAGCGCGTTACTGCCAGATATGCAAGGAGGCATACTGACAACCCGCGACGGCGGAAAAACCTGGGAGCCGCAGCACAGCAGCGACCCGGGCTACTATGGGTCCGTCCGGTTCCTGGATGAACAGACCGGATGGGTGGCTGGCAATTACGGCCTGGTACTTCACACCAATGACGGCGGCAATTCGTGGGAAACAAAATCACAGGGCGCCGGCAGCACTCTGCTCGATGTCTTTTTCGCTGACCGTGAAACCGGCTGGGCTGCAGGGTATAACGGGACGATCCTGCATACGGTCGACGGAGGGATGTCATGGCAGCGGCAGGAGTCCGGCGCCGGCAACCGGGTCTTGAGCAACATGCACTTTGTCGACCGCAAAACCGGCTGGGTCGCCGGTGGAGGCAGAACCCTTCTGCACACCGAGGACGGCGGAGCGCACTGGGAAGGACAGGAAACCGGAACAGACGCCGGTTCACTGCGTTCCGTGTTTTTTGTGGACAGACGCACCGGCTGGATCGGCGACGACGGCGGCAGGATCTTCCATACTACCAACCGCGGGCAAACCTGGATGGAACAGGATTTGGGAGCGGCTGCCAGGGACAGCTGGGTGCAGGATATCCATTTTACGGATGCACGGATCGGCTGGATGGTCAACTGGGATGGTGACATTGTCCACACCAGGGACGGCGGCCAGACCTGGGAGCTGCAGCATGCCGCCGGATTCCCGCTGTCCTCCATATATTTCACGGATGATAAAACGGGCTGGACCGTCGGCCGCTACGGAACCATCCTGCATACCTCGGACGGAGGCCAGTCATGGGACGAACAGCCGGTCAGCACAACGGAGCACCTGGGTTCCATCTTCTTCACCGACCGGTTACGGGGATGGGTTTCAAGCCCCTATGACACGATGTTCTACACCGAAGACGGCGGGCAGACGTGGGAGCCGGTGGAAAGCAGCCTCTTTACCCGGCTTTCCAGACTTTATTTCAGCGATGCCCATACCGGCTGGATCGTCGGGTCCAGGTCGTCGATCAAAAAGTTTCATCGCGAACCCCCGGTGGCGCATCCGGAGCTGTTGCATCCCGTGGACGGGGCCAGTGAGCTGGAGGAACTTCCCGAACTGCAATGGGAAGCCGTCGATGGCGCGGACTCGTACCGGGTGCAGCTATCGAAGACCTATGTTTTCAACACCCGAGCTGTTGAAATCCATGGCGTAACGCGTACGGCGCTGATGCCGGAGCTTCCGGATGGCCTCGAACCCGAGGGCACCTGGTACTGGCGTGTCGCCAGCAAGAACCAGGAGGGGGTCAGCCACTGGTCGGAGGTTCGGTCGTTCTCCATGGCGGTACCCTCAGATGCGGGATTGCAGGAAGATCTGCCCGGTGACGTCTTTTTGGAGCAGAACTATCCCAATCCGTTCAACCCGTCCACCCGCATCCGGTTCGCCCTGCCGGGCCAGGTACATGTGCATCTGACGGTTTACGACCTGCTGGGACGGAAGGTGGCAGTCCTGGTTGACGAAGTCCGTCCGGGCGGATGGCATACGGTCACATTCAACGCGGACAGACTCTCAAGCGGCGTGTTTTTCTATCGTCTGGAAGCAGGTGGAAGCATTCAAACCGGGAAAATGCTGTACATCAAGTAATGCCCGGCCAGTGTTGTTTACATGACGATGATCCGGGGCGGGGACTGTCCGCGGGCGAAGGTCTGGTCCTTGTGGATGAACACAGCGTATGGATGGGTGCCGGTTGCCGCATCATTCGTTATGGCCAGCACCAGAGGGTTTCCGTCCCTGACTTTCCGGGTGCTGTGTCCCACCACTTTGTCATCCGGAAATTGAAACGATGCATCGGATCCCTCCACTATCCACCTGATCCTGTCACCTCTTCTTGCTTCGACATCGCTTTGGCTCTCATCATCGGCCAGCACGACACGCCACTCGCCGGCAATGATCCTGATTGTCACACTATGTTCGGTTCGTGCCTGATCCGGCTGCCCGGATCCTGATCCTGATCTTGATCTTGATTGCATATATGCCTCACCTGGTTGAGTTTGATTGGTTTGGATTGCGAAACATGTTGCTAAGTAAGATGCTAGGGTGCTAAGATGCTAAGATGTTCAGTTGCTTAGTTGTCGATTTGCCGGAGCATTGCATCGAACCGGCTGTTGGCGACCAGGTCGTTCAATTCCGGCTGCCGCATGATCTCCGATTTCGGGAATCCGTTTTCGATCGCTTTGACCAGCCAGTGAATGGCTTTATCCCGCTCGTTCAGCCGTTCAAATGCCGATCCGGCGCGAAACATCACGTCGGTATTATCCGGGGCAAGTGCAAGTGCCCGGTCGATGTAGCCCCTTGCCTCGTTTTCGTCGCCGGTCATGACATGGTATCCGGCCAGGTTGATAAGCAGTTCGGGGTCATTTGGGTTCACCCTTTTGTGCTCATTGGCCAGGTCGATGGCCCGCCGGTAGGTTCGCCCCGCCTTGTCACGCTCATCGGGGGTCCAGTAGTACGCCGATGCCAGGTTTCCCCACATGACGTAATTCCCTTCGTGCAGCTTCAGGGCGGTCTCATACATGCGCGCCGCCTCCGCAAACCGTCCCTCCGAATAGTAGATGGTGGCAAGGTTTGAGGAAGCCAGGAACGTATTCTCCAGCGCGAGGGACTTTTCATAGAATGACCGGGCTTTTTCGGGTTCATTCGTGTAATAGTACATGCTGCCGAGGTTCATGTAACCGCGGTAGTTATCCGGCGTGAGTTCGGTGACCATCCGGAACTGATCCTTCGCATCCTCATACCTGTTCTGGTGGAAATAGAAAATGCCAAGAGCGTTGTAGCCGGCCCAGTAATCGGGTCGCAGACGGATCGCCCGACGGTAAGTGTGCTCTGCCTGTTCATGGTCGCCGGTATTCTCAAATGCCTGTGCCAGTCCCCGGTACGCCTCGGCGTTGAGAGGGTCGGCAGCCAGTGCGCGGTTGTAATCGTTGATGGCCTGTTGGTAATTCCCGGTCCCGTTGTGAATCATGCCGGATGTGATGTTCACCTGGACGAGGTTTTTATCCAGTTCGGCGGCTTTTGCCGCGTTGCTGACGGCCATGTCCACCCACTGCGTTTCATGGGTGTATTCGTATTTCCGCCAGAATGCCTGCCCCAGTCCGGCATATGCCAGCGCAAAACCGGGATCCAGCGTCACGGCTTCCTCAAAAGATGCGATGGCATCGTTGATGTTGTCCAGCCGCTCATAGCGGTGCAGGTGTCCGAGCCCCTGAACGTACTGCTCGAATGCCGCGGGAGCCGTGGATTTGCCCGCCTGCATCACTTCCCGGGAGTCCGGATTCAGCTCCAGATTCAGCATGGCCATCAGTCGCTCGACGGACCGGTCGTGCAGTTCCAGGACTTCGCCGGCATCCACATCAATCACCGTTGCGTTGATCTGCCGCAGGCTCCTGCTGTCGATCAGGTTGATTGTCAGCCGCAGACGGTCGGCAATGGGCTGGATGCTTCCGGTGACGACATAATTCACCCCGAAGATTTTCCGGGCCTGGCCGGCGCTTCTGACATCCTCCCGCCGGGCTTCACCCGACGGCACCACCCACAGGTCGCGCTGGAACTGCTCCATCTGCGTGAGGCTGCTGGTGATGGTCTCGACCAGTCCGTCACTGAAATACTGCCGGGAGGCATCGGCGCCAATGTTCTCAAAAGGCAGCACGATCATGCGGATCGATTCGCTTCCGGGTGCTGACGAAATCCAGGGCCGGGTGCCGTCCCATCCGTAAATCATGTAGGCGGCTAAAAGCAGGCTGGCCAGCAAGGTTGCGGCGATCGCGGCGACTGAGGTGGTGCGGTGGTTTACGGTCCACCTGCCGGGCGGCTGTCGGGTACCGGATCCGCTTGCTGCGGAATCACTTGCTACGGATCCACCTGCCGCTGTACCACCGGTGCGCAGCGCCACTGATGCACCCTGGAGATCATCCAGCAGATCGGAGGCGGACTGGTACCGCCCGGCCGGATCCTTGGCCATGCATCGCTG
>SKWQ01000107.1 GCA_007128855.1 Balneolales bacterium | reverse complement strand
GCTGCCAGGGAGGAACCCATTCCGACCGTCCCGAGAAAGGCGAATCCACCCAGTGTGGATCTCAGATAGTCTCTTCGATTCATAAATTCCGGCTTTTTGTTACGGTTTACGGTTGTACTTCTTTGACTCCATGCCTGATTAACACAAAAAGCGGAAGAAAGGTTGACGGGGTTTCGGAATACCTATTCCAAAATTGACGCGGCCACCACATTGGCCACTTTCGCCCGCAGGTCCACCACGCTCGTCGTGTCATCCGGATAAACGCGGTTGGTCAGCAGGATCACTGCCGTTCGGGTGTCCGGATCCAGCACCATGGATGTGCCGGTGTAGCCGGTATGGCCGTAGGTCCTGCTGCCGAAAAGATCTCCCTGGTTGGATGCGAACGAGGAGGTAAGATCCCACCCCAGGGCGCGGCCGAAATCCTCCATTCCTGCGGGGACTTCCGTCATGGTGCGCACGGTGGCGGGCGAGAGTATCCGTTTTCCGTTGATGGTCCCATCGTTCAGCATCATGGCGGCGAACAGCGCCAGATCACCGGCGGTGGAAAAAAGTCCCGCATTGCCGGAGATGCCGCCCATCACCTCGCGTGCCAGGGGATCGTGCACGATGCCGGCGACCACCCCCTGCTCCCTGTTGTAGATCGTCGGCGCGATGCGGTCAAGCACCGTCTCATCGACGGGATCGCCGACCGGCAGGAAAAACGTGTCCGTCATCCCGAGCGGGGCGAACAGATGGTCGCGGGTCCAGGAGTCGAAACCGGTGCCCGTTACGGCTTCGACCACTTCCTTGAGGGTGATGAAGCTCGGGCAGCTGTACGTCATACGGGTTCCCGGGGCGGCGGGATCGGGAATTGCGCACAGGTAGGACATCAGGTTGTCCCCGGCCTGCTCGCCGTATTGTTTCTGCAGCTCGCTCACCGGGGCATACGAGGGGAGTCCGGCCGTGTGGGTGAGCAGGTGGATGATACGCGGCTGCTCCCGCAGCGGACGCTCTTCCCCGCCCAGACGGGCGAATTCGGGCAGGTATTTGGAGACCGGATCGGTGAGCCGGAGATGCCCCTGCTCCACCAGTTTCATCACGGCGGTTGCGGTGACCAGGGGCTTCGTGAGCGAGGCCAGGTCGAAGATCGTTTCGGTCTGCATGTCGCGCTGCTCCGGCTGGCGCCGGGTCCACCCCCAGGCATTTTCATAGACGATGGAGCTGTCCCGGACCACGACCAGCACGGCGCCCGGCGTCAGTTCGGCCGCAATGGCATCGAGGATGAGCGAGTCGACCCGGAAAAGCTGCTGGCGGTCCATGCCGGCCTCTTCCGGTGACACGCGCTGCAGCGGCTGGGCCGATGTGGTGGTGGTTGCGGCGGAACCGTGCAGGATCGCGACGGTCAGCAGAAGCAGGACGCTTACATACCTGAGTTGCATGTGTCTATAATTGAGTAGAAAGTTGAAAGTTGAAAGTTTGAAAGTACCACCGCTCGTCACAGGTTACAGATTATAATCATGCTCCTGTGAGTCGTTGGTTGCCGTCATGGACATTTCATCATTTACTTACTTATTTTACATAAAAAGGGCGCATTAAACGAGTAATACGCCCTTTAAACATGTCCCTGTAATTAAGTTTCCAAGATAGAAAACTTACGGATATAATATGGCTGAAGCGGAAGTCAAAAGCAAACACAATTTGACGCTTAAAGCGCTTTTCCTGTCGGCAGGATGCGGATGCACAGGCGACGGCGGGGTGTTCTTCCCATCCGTGAACCCCTGCCTTTCCCAATGAATTTTTGGATGATTCCCTATTTGCAAGAGTTACAATAATATTTTATCTTTCCTGACTTGTCAGTAAACCTGTTTTATTTAGTGATTCTAAACAATATATCACCGTGAATACCGAGAGCTTCAAAACATATTCGGCCAAGCCGGGTGACATCCGGAAGAAATGGCTGGTAGTGGATGCAGAAGGCCAGCCACTGGGTCGCCTTGGGAGCAAGGTCGCTTCCATCCTCCGCGGCAAAAACAAGCCGGAGTTCACCCCCCATATGGATACGGGTGACAACGTGATTGTCATCAACGCGGAAAAGGTCTCCCTTTCCGGAAAGAAAATGCAGGACAAACAGTATTTCCGTCACTCCGGATATCCGGGAGGAACCTCCTTCACTACGCCGGAAGAGATGCTGAAAAAAGATCCTACGTTTCTGGTCCGTAATGCCGTAAAGGGCATGCTTCCGAAAAACCGGCTGGGCCGCAAAATCTTAACCAACCTGCGCGTTTTTGCCGGACCGGATCATACCCTGGTCGCGCAGAAACCTGAAAAAATCGAACTCTGAACATGGCTAACCAATCTTTTATAGGCCGTAGAAAAACTTCGACTGCACGCGTGTACGTCCAGCCCGGCAAGGGGGAGATCGTGGTCAACAGCAAGCCGTTTGAGACCTTCTTCGTACTTCCTTCCCAGCAGATCACCGTGAACATGCCTTTCAAGGTCACCGAAACCACCGGCAAGTATGACGTCAAGGTTACGGTCCGCGGGGGCGGCATCACCGGCCAGGCCGACGCTGTTCAACTGGGCATTGCCCGGGCGCTCAACACCCTTGAGCCCGAGACGCACGGTGTCCTGAAGTCCCATGACCTGCTTACCCGGGACGACAGGATGGTCGAACGCAAGAAATACGGTCAGCCGAAGGCCCGGAAGAAATTCCAGTTCTCCAAGCGTTGATCTTTCCGTAGCGAAACTATTATCACACATATGCAGCGACCCATGGCTGGGTGTTCCGGAACCTTTACGGGTGACGGGATTTGCCTTTGGGGTTGACCTGCATAGTGGACAAACCTCAACATACAAATCCTGACAACATGGCAAAAGCAGCCTCTGTCGAAGAACTCCTCAAATCGGGAGCACACTTCGGGCACCTCACAAGAAGATGGAACCCCAAAATGCGTGAATTCATCTTCATGCAGCGCAACGGGATCCACATCATCGACCTCAACAAGACGCACGCCCTTCTCAAGGAAGCCCTGGACGAACTTACCAAAGTAGCCCGTTCCGGCAAGAAAGTACTGTTCGTCGGTACCAAGAAGCAGGCCCAGGAGATCATCCGCACGGAAGCGCAACGGTGCGACATGCCCTACGTGACCCATCGCTGGCTGGGCGGCATGCTCACCAATTTCGTGACCATCCGCAGAAGTATTTCCCGCATGGAGGAGATCCATGCGATGCAGACCGATGGAACCTACGAGAACATCACCAAGAAAGAGCGTCTGATGCTCGACCGTGAGAAGAAGAAGCTGGAGGATGTGATGGGTGGTATCTCCAAAATGGGACGCGTTCCCGGCGCCCTGTTTGTCGTGGACATCGTGAAGGAAAATATCGCCGTCAACGAAGCGCTGAAACTGAACATCCCGATTTTTGCACTGGTGGACACCAACTGCGATCCGGATGTGCCCGATTTCATCATCCCCTGCAACGACGATGCGGCCAAGGCCATCCAATTGGTTGCCTCCAATGTAGCCGATGCCATCATCGAGGGCATGGCCGAACGCGAGGCCTACCAGGAAGAGCAGCTGGCCGCCGAAAGCATGGGTCGTGAAGATGCCGGTGAGGAAGGCGAAGGGACCGGCGAACCTGAAGTGAGGACCACGCGGCGCAAGCGCTCCCGCAAGGCCAGAACGGGTCCGGCCCAGGAAAGGCCCGCCGCCAGAAAGCCGGAAGAGGCAGCTAAGGATGAGCCAGAGGTAAAAGATGCTCCGGCCCAGGAGAAACCCGCTGCCAAGAAGCCGGAGGAAGCTGCCAAAGGTGAACCAGAAGTCAAGGCGGATGCCGGTGAAGCCGCTGACAAAGATAAAGACAGTGCCAGGAAGCAGGGCGGCGACGAAGCCGCCGAAGCGGATGCGGATGCTGCCGAAAAGAAAGAAGAGAAATAATTTATCACAGCCAGCTTTCAACTGGCAAAACCGATCCACAATACCATGAGCATTTCTGCTGCAGATGTAAAAAAACTCCGGGACCAGACCGGTGCGGGGATGATGGACTGTAAGAAAGCCCTCGCCGAATCCAACGGCGATATGGAAAAAGCCATCGAAATCCTCAGGAAAAAGGGACAGAAGGTCTCTGAAAAGCGGGCCGACCGCGAAGCCAACCAGGGCGTGATCGTCTCCCTGATCTCCGACGACCACAAGAAAGCCGTTGCGCTCGAGCTCAACTGTGAAACCGATTTCGTCGCCAAGAACGAAGAGTTTGTCCAGTACGCCAACGACTTTGCGAAAGTGGCGTTCGAGATCGAGCCGGCCGACCGCGATACGCTCCTCCAGGCAAAATCCGGCGACCTCACCATTGCCGACAAGCTGAAGGACCTGGTCGGGAAAATCGGTGAGAAAATCGATATCGGGAGGTTTGAAGTCCTCACGTCGGCGGGACAGATCCATGATTACATCCACCCGGGCAACAAGCTCTGCGTGCTTATCGAGTTTGATGGCGAGGTATCAAGCCCGGACATCGCCAAGGACGTGGCCATGCAGGTAGCCGCCATGAATCCGTTGGCCGTCAACCGCGACGGTGTGGACGCATCCGTCCTCGAGAAGGAAAAAGAGATCGCCCGCGAGCAGCTGATCAACGAAGGCAAGCCGGTGGAGATCGCCGAAAAGGCGGCCATGGGCAAGATGCGGCGCTTCTTTGAGGAGCGTGTACTGCTCGAGCAGAAGTTCGTGAAAGACGGCACCCTCTCCGTCCAGGACTACCTGAAGCAGTCCGGGGCGCCGACGGTCACCTCGTTTGTCCGCATCCAGCTGGGCGGACAGTAAGCTGTCAGATTGATTAAAGGGCTGCCTTATTGGCGGCCTTTTTTTTATCCATTTCAAGATACCGGAGTGTAATTGTGAAACCGTACAAAAGAGTCCTGCTCAAACTCAGCGGCGAATCCCTTCTCGGCAAACAGGGTCACGGCATCGACGGCGATGTGCTCACCCAGTATGCCAATGAGATCAGGGAAGCGAAGAAAACCGGAATCGAAATTGCCATCGTCATAGGCGGCGGGAACATCTTCCGCGGCGTCAAGGGCGCCACCCAGGGCATGGACAGGGTCCAGGGCGACTACATGGGCATGATGGCCACCATGATCAACAGCATGGCACTGCAGGATGCGCTGGAGCGCAAGGGCATCCACACCCGGCTCATGTCGGCCATCCGCATGGAGCAGATCGCCGAGCCGTACATCCGCCGCCGGGCGGTCCGCCACCTTGAAAAGGGCCGGGTCGTCATCTTCGGGGCCGGCACCGGCAACCCCTACTTCACGACCGACACCGCCGCCGCACTGCGGGCCATCGAAATCGAAGCGGACGCCATCCTCAAGGGAACACGGGTGAACGGCATCTACGACTCCGATCCGGAGAAGAATCCCGATGCCGTCAAGTTCGATTCCATCAGCGGTGACGACGTGCTGAAGCGGCAGCTGTCGGTCATGGACCTGACCGCCTTCACCCTCTGCCGCGACAATAAGACGCCTTTCATCGTGTTCAACATGGACCAGCAGCACAACCTGGTAAAAATCGTCGAGGGAGAAACGGTCGGCACCCGCGTTTACTGGGATTGACATTGCTTTTTTTTTAAGCAATTTGTTATATATTTCGCATCTGAACCGAATATCCCACCACTATTTAGCTGATATTATGATTGCGGAATTACAGCCCTATCTGGACGAGGCAAAAGAAAAGATGGAAGACGCGAAATCCTTCCTGAAGAGAGAGTTGGGGCACATCCGTGCCGGCAAAGCCAGCCCCTCACTGCTGGACGGGATCAAGGTCGAGTATTATGGGACCCAGACCCCGCTCAACCAGCTTGCCAACATCTCGGCACCCGATCCCCGGCTGCTGACGGTCGAGCCGTTCGACAAGTCTTCCATCCGGCAAATCGAAAAATCGATCATGACATCCGGGCTCGGACTGAATCCCAACAACGACGGGACCCTCATCCGCATCCCCCTTCCCGTGCTTTCCGAGGAGCGCAGGAAAGATCTGGTCAAGGTGTCGCGGGACAAGGCCGAGGAGGCGCGGGTAAGCATCCGCAACACCCGTCGCGATATCAAGGATGAGATCAAGAAGATCGTGAAGGAAGAGTCCCTTCCGGAAGATTCCCGTTTTGAAGCCGAGGACGAACTGCAGAAACTGACCGATTCTTTCATATCAGGCGTCGACCAGATGCTCAAGGACAAGGAAGAAGAGATCATGACCGTTTAATCGTCATACCGGAGTTTTCCCCACATGTATCTTGCCCAACTCGAACTGCAGGGCTTCAAAAGCTTTGCCACTAAAACGAAGGTCAAGTTCGACAGCGGCATAACAGCGATTGTCGGCCCCAACGGGTGCGGGAAATCCAACATCGTGGACGCCCTGCGCTGGGTGCTCGGGGAGCAGCGCCCTTCCCTTTTGCGGTCTGCGGCCATGACCAACGTCATCTTCAACGGCACGGCGGCCAAGAAGGCCCTGGGCATGGCCGAGGTGTCGCTGACCATCATCAACAATCGGGGCGTGCTGCCCACCGAGTTCAACGACATCACCATGACCCGGCGGCTGTACCGGTCCGGTGAGAGCGAGTACCTGCTCAACAACAAGCCCTGCCGCCTGCGCGACATCAACGATTTGTTCATGGATACGGGCATGGGTCCCAACGCCTACTCGGTGATCGAGCTGAAGATGGTGGACGAGATCCTGAACGACAAGAACAACGACCGGCGCCGGCTGTTCGAGGAGGCGGCCGGCATTACCAAATTCAAGGAGCGCAAGAAGCAGACGCTCAAGAAGCTGTCTGATACGCGGGCCGATCTGCAGCGGTTGGAGGACATTCTGGTGGAAGTGCGCAAGAAGTCGCGCTCCCTGCAGGCCCAGGCGTCCCGCGCCGAGCGGGCACGGAAGTACCAGGAGGAGCTGGAGTTCCTCGACAAGGCCGTATCCCGCCAGGAGTACCAGAATGTGCGCGACGAGCTGAACCCGCTGCTGGAGCGGATCGCCAGCGTTTCCTCGACCAAAGAAGAGCTGCAGAACCGGCTTGAGATGCTGGAAAAGAACGAGGAGGAGGCGCATCAGGCCCTCATCGACAAGGAACGGGCCCAGAACGATGTGCGCCGGAAAGTCGAGCGGATCAACAGCGCCCTCCAGGAAATCCGTACCAACATGCGTGTGGCCGAGGAGAGGGTCAAAAGCGAGGAGACGGTGATCCAGCGCTACGAGCAGGACATCTACCAGGCTGAGAACGAGATCCGCGACCTGCGCAAGAATTTGAAAGCCAATGAGGAGGAGCTGAAGCGGGCCGGGGAGGAGCTGGAGCAGGTGCGCGGGGAGCATGAAGCGGCCGGGAAATCGCTCGAAGAGAGCCGGAAGCAGGTCGGACAGGTCCGGGAGGAGCTGGATGCGGCTGCGCGGCAGCACAGCGAGGCCCGGCGGCGCATCAGCGAGCTGCAGAACCTGCAGGTCAGGCTGGAGTCGCGGGTGGAAAACGCCGAGGAGCAGGAGCAGCGGCTGCGCAGGCAGGTCGACGAGAGCCGCGGGAAGGCGGCATCATTTACCGGAGGGAAAGAAGATCTGGAAGCGCGTCACGACCTGTTGCTCCGGGAATATGAGGAGGCCGAAAAGCAGCTCGAACAGGCACGCAATGAGCGGGAGCTGCTGCTCAACCGCATCAATCAGCACAAAGACGAGATCCGCGGGCTGCAGAGCCGGCGCGACGCCCTCCGCTCGGAATATCAGTTGCTCAAGGGGCTCGCCGAGTCATCGGACGCCCATCCCGCCGGGGTCCAGTACCTGCGCGAGCACCGCGGCGACTTCACCATGCTGGAACTGGTCAGCGACGTCTTTTCGAGTGACGAGAAGCACGCCGCGGCCGTGGAAGCCGTGCTGGGGGATGCCGCCAATTTCGTGATCACCGCCAACGGGGAAGAGGCGGTCCGGGCGTTCGGCCTGTTGCGCAGCAAGGACAAGGGCCGGGTGACCATCATCCCGCTGGACCGGATTTCCGGTGCAGATGCGACGGGTTCGGCTTCAGCAGGCGGTCCCGGAGCAAACGGTCCCGGTTTCAAGGGTGCCGGAGCAGACGAAGCCGGTGCGGCCTCGCTGAATGACGCCGTCAGCGCCGGCAACGCCTCGGCCCTGGCCGGTCTGGTCACCTGCGAGCCGGCCTTCGAATCGCTGAAGCAACTCTTTTTCGGACATGTCGTGCTGACGGATTCTCTGGAGGATGCGGTCCGTGCGGCCGGCAGGCACCGTGTTACCGCCGTGACGACCGCCGGCGACGTGGCATCGCAGAACGGCTTCATCTACAGTGGCAGCAGCAACAAAAATGCGGGTGTGCGCATCGGATTGCGTGAAAAGGTGGAAAAACGGCGGCAACAGGCCGAAGCCGTCTCCCTGGAAATCGAAAAAGCCGAGGTACAGCTCGACGATCTCACCGATTCCTACCGGAAATTCGATCTGCAGCACCATCAGCAGCACGTCCGGGAGTGTTCGGACCGGCTGCGCAAGCATGAGGCCCGCACCGAGTCCTTCCAGACACAGGCCGATTTCTACCAGAAAAACGTGCAGGAGCTGGAGCAGCGGCTCCAGGAACTGAAGGAGACCGTGCGCAAGGCCGGTGAGGAGCGGATGCAGATCACCCCGGAACTGGAAAAACTGACCGGCGAGCTGGAATCGGTGGTCCGGCAGGAAGTGTCGCTCAAGTCGGCGCTCAACGAGAAGGAGGAGATCCTGCAGCGCTCACAGACCCGTTTCAACGACGTGGCACTGCGCTTCCAGAATGCGGAAAACCGGGTGGCCACGCTCAAGCGCGACATCGCCCGGTTCGAGTCGGACGTCCAGGGCATCAAGGACCGCCTCTCCCAGCGGGCCGAGCAGGCCAAATCCAGCAAGGACCAGATCATCGCGCTGCGCGAGCAGCTGGAGGCGGGGGAAGATGAACTGCGCGGGCAGCTCATCCACAAGGAGACGGCAGAGAAGGAATACAGCGAGGCCGAGGAGGCGTGTGCGCGCCAGCGAGGGAAGATCAACCTGCTCGAGGAGAGCCTGAAGGAGGCGCGCCGCAAGAAGGAATCCAGCCAGGAGCTGCTCTATTCGCTGGAACTGGCCAAGTCCAAGCTGGAGATGGAGCAGAAGAACATCAACGACCACATCTGGGAAACCTACAACCTGACCATCGACCAGATCGACACGCAGCTTCCGGAGGATACGGACATCTCCACGGCGCAGGAGACCATTTTCAACCTGAAACAGCGCCTCAAGAACATCGGCGAGGTGAACCCGCTGGCCATCACCGAGTACGAAGAGGAGAAGCAGCGGCTCGACCATTTCGAGGTGCAGATCCGCGACCTGGAAAGCGCAGAGGAGCAGCTCATTGAGACCATCCAGGAGATCAACCGGAACGCCCAGGAGCGCTTCAACAAGACCTTCCGGATGATCCGGGAGAATTTCCGCACGGTATTCAACACCCTGTTCGAGGAGAACGACCACTGCGACCTGATCATGGACGAGAAGGCCGACGATGCGCTGGAAGCCAAGATCGAGATCATCGCCAATCCGCGCGGCAAGCGTCCGAGCGTGATCGAGCAGCTCTCCGGCGGGGAGAAGACGCTGACGGCCATCGCCCTGCTCTTTGCCATCTATCTGGTCAAGCCCTCGCCTTTCTGTGTGATGGACGAGGTGGACGCCCCGCTCGACGACCCGAACATCCTGCGTTTCACCAAGCTGCTCAAGAAGTTCAGCGACGACACGCAGTTCATCGTCATCACCCACAACAAGACCACCATGGAGAAATCCGAGATGATGTACGGGGTGACGATGCCGGAGGTGGGCGTCAGCAAGCTGGTCGGCGTGCGGTTGGATGATGTGGCGGCCAACGGCAGCGCAACGACCTGACCCTCTTTTGGATGGCGGCTGCAGAAGCCACACGGCCTACGGGTGATGCTGTGTCGTTACGGCACCATCACCGGAACACTTACCTGTAAACATGACATTGTGAACGAACAGAAGATCATTTTTTCGATGACGGGCGTCGGCAAGACCTGGGGCCCGAACCAGCGCGTGCTGAAGGATATCTACCTCTCCTTTTTCTACGGCGCCAAGATCGGCATCATCGGGGCGAACGGCTCCGGAAAGAGCACGCTGCTCCGGATCATTGCCGGTCTCGACGACAACTACGAGGGACACGTCACCTCCAAGTCGGGTGTGACGTTCGGCCACCTCCCGCAGGAGCCGGAGCTGGATCCGGGCAAAACCGTCCGCGATATCGTGGAAGAGGGTGTCCAGGAGCTGGTGGACCTGGTCCGCGAGTATGAGAAGATCAGCGAGCAGTTCGGTGAGCCGGATGCCGATTTCGACGCGCTCATCGGACGGCAGGCCAAGCTGCAGGAGCAGATCGACCAGAAGAACGCATGGGACCTGGACAGCAAGCTCCAGATGGCGATGCAGGCATTGCGCTGTCCGCCGGAGGATGCCTCCATCAGCGTGCTTTCCGGCGGGGAGCGGCGGCGTGTGGCGCTGTGCCGGCTGCTGCTGCAGGAGCCGGACGTGCTGCTGCTGGACGAGCCCACCAACCACCTCGACGCCGACTCGGTCCAGTGGCTCGAGCAGCACCTTGAGCGCTACGAAGGCACGGTGATCGCCATCACGCACGACCGCTATTTCCTGGACAACGTGGCCGGGTGGATCCTGGAGCTGGACCACGGCGAGGGCATCCCCTTCGAGGGCAACTACACGAGCTGGCTGGAGCAGAAGCGCCGCCGGCTGGAGGTGGAGAAGCAGCAGAACAAAAAGCTGCAGAAAACCATCGACCGGGAGGTGGAGTGGATACGGACCAACCCGAAGGGGCGCACCACCAAAAGCAAGGCGCGCATCACGGCCTACGAGGACCTGCTTTCGACCAGCGAACAGGAGAAAAAGCGCGAGGAGCTGGAGATCTACATCCCGCCCGGACCGCGTCTGGGGGATAAGGTGATCCGGGCCAAGGGCGTCTCCAAGGGGTTCGGTGACCTGCTGCTGTTTGAGAATCTGGAATTCGACCTGCCGGCGGGCGGGATCGTGGGCGTCATAGGTCCGAACGGCGCGGGCAAGACCACGCTGTTCCGCATGATCACCGGACAGGAGCATGCCGACAACGGCACGTTCGAGATCGGCGAAACCGTCGTGATCGGCTACGCCGACCAGGGCCGGCCACTCGACCCGGAGAAGTCGATCTGGGAGGAGATTTCCGGCGGGGTGGATACGATCAAGCTGGGCAACCGGGACATCAACTCGCGCGCTTACGTCGCCCGTTTCAACTTCAGTGGCGGTGACCAGCAGAAAAAAACCGACCAGCTCTCCGGCGGCGAGCGCAACCGCGTCCACCTGGCCAAAACACTCCGCGAGGGTGCCAACCTGCTGCTTCTGGATGAGCCCACCAACGACCTCGATGTGCAGACCCTGCGGGCCCTGGAGGATGCACTGCTGAACTTTGCGGGATGCGTTGTCGTTATCTCTCACGACAGGTGGTTCCTCGACCGGATCGCCACGCACATCCTGGCTTTTGAAGGCGACAGTGCGGTGCGCTGGTTCGAGGGGAACTTCCGTCAGTACCGTGATTACCGGCGGGATGTGCTGGGCATTGACGACCAGCCCAAGCGCATCCAGTACAAGAAACTCAAGCGCGACTGACACAGCGAAGCGACCGGTCACCATCCTCACAATTCTTCAGACGACAGAAGTACATGCCCAAGGAATTTCTCATCCCGGACCTCTACCGGTCCGAGATCATCAAAACCGTTAAAAATGCCCGGCAGATTTTGGATCCGCGCAAAAAGGACCGGACGCCCGCGGTGCTGGACCTGGGACCGGTGCGGTTTCTCGTGCCGCGCCATTTCGGCTTTTGCTACGGGGTGGAAAATGCCATCGACATCGCCTATCGCACGGTGGAGGAGCATCCCGGCCGGAACATCTACCTGCTCAGCGAGATGATCCACAATCCCACGGTCAACAAGGACCTGGAGACGCGCGGGGTCCGGTTCCTGTTCGACACCGACGGCACCGAGCGCATCCCCATTTCGTCGCTGTCGCCGGATGACATCGTGATCGTGCCGGCGTTCGGCACCACGCTGGAGATACAGCAGAAGCTCGAAAAACAGGGCATCGATCCGTACAGTTACGACACCACCTGTCCGTTCGTGATCAAGGTCTGGAAGCGCGGCAAGCAGCTGGGCTCCAGGGGGTACTCGCTTGTCATCCACGGCAAGTACCAGCACGAGGAGACGCGCGCCACGTTCTCGCACAGTTCGCAGGAGGCGCCGTGCGTGGTGGTGCTGAACCCGGAGGAGGCGCACATCCTGGCCGACATCATGCTCGAAAAAAGGCCGCGGGACGACTTCCGGAAGTATTTCGGCATGAAATGCACCGACGGATTCGATCCCATCGGTGACATGAGGCATATCGGCGTGATCAACCAGACCACGATGCTGGCCACCGAGACCCGCGAGGTGATGCAGATCCTGCGGGATGCGGTCGAGGAAAAGTACGGCAGCGCAACCGGGGAGTCCGGGGCCGTCGAAATGCACTTTGCCGACACCACCGACACCCTCTGCTACGCCACCAACGAAAACCAGTCGGCCACTTACGGACTGATGGATGAGCGGGCGGACCTGGCGCTGGTCGTGGGGGGGTACAATTCGTCGAATACCATGCACCTGGTGGAGCTGCTGGAAGAGCGGTTCCCGACCTACCACGTGCGCGATGCCTCCGAAATCAAATCGCGCAGCGAAATCCACCATTTCAACCAGTGGAGCAAGGAGGTGGAGCGCACCCGCAACTGGATGCCGAAGGCGTCCGAACCGGTCACCATCGCCATTACGTCGGGGGCTTCATGTCCCGATGCGCTGGTGGACGAGGTGCTGCTGAAAGTGGCCTCCTACTTTGATGGATGCCGGCCGGTTGACGAGGCACTCAAGCCGTTCCGGGAGGAAGCCGCTCACTCCGGGACTACGTGAAAATAGGAGACGCGACGCGGCTGGACTGAGTGCAGGCGAAGATCCAGATCGTCGGTCACCGCCTCGATTTTGGGCGTAACAAAGCCGGTCGTGTCGCGCTGGATGTCCGCATAATCCAGGAATGCCTCGAACGGCACCATTTCCTGCGCCGCACTGAACTGCTCGATGGGCACGTGATAACGAACGGTGACAACGGCAGGGTTGAACCGGACCTCACTTCCATCCGGCACGTTCCTCGTCCGGATGTATGCACGCACTTCCCCCTCGGTGAATTCCGTCACCTCGAATGCCACCGTGACCTCGGTGACATCCCGCACCACAAGGCCGGCCGGCTGTGAGAGTGCCACTTTCTGCTCAACGGGACTCTGGACATTGCGCAGCCGCAACGTTTTCGTGGGAATGCCGCGCAGTGTATCGATGACCGACTGCGCCCCGTGGACCGTCACACTGTCCGGTGTCAGCCGCACCCTGCCAACCATCTCGTACTGTGCCTTGAACTGCACGTCCTCGACCAGGTTCACGGGCACTCTTGCACTTGTTTTCGGCTCCATGGCGAGACTGATGCGTGCCGGCTCCACCCTCTGGACACTTATGTCGGTGTAGGATGCGATCTGACTCTGCACGATGTTGGTGAGGTTCACATCCTCCTCGCTGTACGTAACGCTGATCTCGGGCGGATTGCGGTAGAGTGAGAGCAGGTTCCACCCCTCCCCGCTGACGCCCACCCTTGCTTTGGCAGGTGGTTTGGTCACAAATGCCATATCCTCACTGTACCCGGTTACCTCGAGCGGAATATCCATGGTAAAATTGTACTCCTTGGTCATGTTGACAAGCAGCCAGAGCGACAGGGCTATGAAATACGCAATCAGGAAGACCATCAGAACCTCTCCTTTGTGCAGGTAGGTTGTCTCCGCGTCGGATGTTTTGAAAAACTTGGATATCCAGTTCCCGAATCTGCTGTTCTTTGCCATGGATGTAACGAATGTTCCTGGTTTCACCGTCGGGCGGGCCCTGCCGCACTGTATGCGCAGACGGCCGCTTTCTGCCGTATTATAGCGATAATCCTGTCCAAAAACTTTATAACGATCACGTTTTGATGATAATATCCCGGACGATCTCCTCCTTGACCGCGGAGTTGAGTTTGCCTGCTATGGCGCGCCGCTGCATGTGGATCTCGTGGCGCCAGGAAGGGTCCGGGACGTACAGGATGAGCCGGCTCCCCTGGAATTTCATGTCGCGCACATGCTCGCGGATGGCCTCGCCGATCACCTCGGGCCACAGTGCCAGGACCATCCCGCGCTTCAGGGCCACCCTGTGCGGATAATCCTCAATGAAGTCGTCCACCAGCTCCCTGAGCTGCCGGGGTTGTTTTCGGTATAGGGCCATGGCTATGGTGTTTGTTCCACCCGGCCCCCGCTGACCCCGAACGAGGAAATGCGGTTGCGGCCGGATGCGGAAAATCCGGAGATTTTGTCGGGATGGGCGGCCGTGATGAACGACTGTCCCTCATGCTGGAGCAGCATCTGCATGACGGTCGCGGTCCGCTGCGGATCCAGATCGCCGAAGACATCGTCCAGCAGGAACACCGGCAGGTCCTCCAGTTCGTCATTGTAAAAATAGAGCTGCGCCATCTTCAGCGCCAGTGCAAAAATCCGGTGCTGTCCCTGCGAGCCGAATTTCCGCAACTCCATGTCGTTGAGGTAGAACACGAGCTCGTCGCGATGCGGACCGGTGAGGGTCTGGCGGCGTTCCCGTTCGCGTCCGGCGGAATCACGGAGGGTTGTGCGGTAATCCTGGAGGATGCGGCCGGCGTCGGGTTCGGGCTCCTCGCCGATATCGCAGAAGGTTCGGTAGGATATGGAGGGCACCAGACCGGATCCGGCCAGTTCCTGGTGCGCCTGCTCAAGGTAGGATTGGAACTTGCGGACCAGGGTCCCTCGTCTGGCGATGATGCGCGATCCGGTTTCCGTCAGCTGGCGGTCCCACGGTTCGAGCATCAGGTCCAGCTGATCCGGATGCATGTGGATGTCGGCGAGCAGGCGGTTGCGCTGCCGGATGATTTTCCGGTAGCGGATCAGGTCGTCCAGGTACGACGGTGAGGTCTGCGATATGAGCGCATCGAGGAAGGAGCGGCGTTCGGCGGGACCCTCGCCCGTCAGTTTCCGGTCGTCCGGCGAGACCAGCACGACGGGGACCAGTCCGATCAGGTCGGCGTGGCGCTCGAGCGGGCTGTCATTGACCCAGAGCCGTTTCCCGTCGCCCCGGCTGTAGGAGCAGGCCACTTCAAACGAGCTGCGGATGCTGCCCCGGAACGCGCCCTTCACCAGGAACGAGGAGGTCTCCTGCCGGACCACGTACATGTCGGAGCTGCTGGTGAAGCTCCTGCCCATGCAGAGATAGTGGAGGGCGTCGATGAGATTGGTTTTACCGGCGCCGTTCGGACCGGTGATGATGTTCACATGCTCCCCCCACGTGACATCGGTCTGATGGTGATTCCGAAAATTGGTGAGGGAGAGCGAGGTGTTGATCATCTGTCACATGAGACCGGATCAGTCTTTTTTTGCGGGATCGTCGACCGGCTCGTCGTGTTTCGCTTGTTTCTCCGCACTCGGGTCATCCGTTTCGTCGGACTTTTCGTCGTCCGGTTCATCAGCGGATTCGCCGGCGGGCCGCTCTGCGGGTTCAACGGGCTTAATGGCCTGCGGTTCGTCCGGTTCTTCATCGGATTCGTCGGCGGACTCGTCCTGTTGGTCGGCCGGTTCGTCGGCTTCGGCCTTCGCTTCATCCGGTTCCTTGGCGTCCTTGCCGGCGGCCATTGCTGCCGCATCGGATACGGCACTTTCGTCGGAGTCGTCGGAGTCATCGGACTCATCGGTATCATCGGTATCATTGTCGCCCTTGGGCAGCGCCTCGTTGACGATGATGGTCCGGTCCAGGAATACCGTGTTGTTCAGTTTTTCGATGGCCTGCAGGGCATCCTTTTCCTCGGCCATTTCCACAAACCCGAATCCACGGGATCTGCGGGTGACTTTGTCCCTGACGATAAAAGCATTGGTCACCTCGCCGAAGTTCTCAAAAAGATCCTTGAGTTCTTTCTGCCTGGTCTTCCATGCCAGATTGCCTACGTAGATATTCATGGTGCGTTCGTACTCAAATAAACGGTTGATTTGTCAGCGCCGGAATATGCCCGGACACCCTCAGCCAATATAAAAAAAGCAGGCTGCGCATAAAAGCGGCCTGCTTTCAAATCCGGAACAATTTTTTTGATGCGGTTCCTGCCGTTTCCACGGCCCGGGCTGCCCGTATCCGGTCGGGCAACACCCGCTGCGGGGCCCGGAAGACCGGTCCCCGCGCATCACCTGTTCATCCGGTCACACGTTGAACGCGTCGCGACCGAGGTACTCGGCGCTCAGGCCCAGTTGCTCCTCGATGCGCAGCAGCTGGTTGTATTTCGCCAGGCGGTCGGTGCGGCTCATGGAGCCGGTCTTGATCTGTCCGGCGTTGGTCGCTACCGCGAGATCGGCGATGGTCGTGTCCTCGGTCTCACCGGAACGGTGCGAGATCACGGCCGTGTAGGCGTTCTTGTGAGCCAGTTCGATGGTATCCAGCGTCTCGGTAAGCGTTCCGATCTGGTTCACCTTGATCAGGATCGAGTTGGCCACGCCCTGCTCTATGCCTCTGGCCAGGCGGATCGAGTTGGTGACGAACAGGTCGTCGCCCACCAGCTGCACTTTCTCGCCGATGGCGTCGGTGAGCTTCTTCCAGGCATCCCAGTCGTTTTCGTCCATGGCATCCTCGATGGAGATGATCGGGTACTTGTCGACCCAGCCGCTCCAGAATTCAACCATGTCATCGGCCGACTTCTTGGATCCGTCGCTCCATTTGAATTCGTAGAGTCCGGTTTCGGCATTGTAGAATTCGGCCGATGCCGGATCGAGGGCAAGGAGGATATCCTCGCCGGGCTTATAGCCGGCTTTTTCGATTGCCCGGAGGATCACTTCGATGGCTTCCTCATTGCTCTTGAGGTTGGGCGCGAATCCGCCTTCGTCGCCGACAGTGGTGGCATAGCCCAGGTCGGAAAGCACTTTCTTCAGGTTGTGGAAGATCTCGCCGCCCATCTGAAGCGCATGGGTGAAAGATTCGGCGCCGCTGGGCATGATCATGAACTCCTGCAGATCCACGTTGTTGTCGGCATGCGAGCCGCCGTTGATGATGTTCATCATCGGCACTGGGAGTACCTTGGCGTTCACTCCGCCGACGTAGCGCCAGAACGGGATTTCCAGTTCGTTGGATGCGGCATCGGCCACAGCCAGGGAGACCCCGAGCATGGCGTTGGCGCCCAGTTTCGATTTGTTCTCGGTTCCGTCGAGTTCGATCAGCAGCTGGTCGATGTCGACCTGGTTGAACACGTTGGATCCGACCAGTTCATCGGCAATCGTTTCGTTGACGTTTTCTACAGCTTTAAGCACGCCCTTGCCCATGTAGGCGTCGCCGCCGTCGCGCAGTTCCACTGCCTCATGTTCACCGGTGGATGCACCGGAGGGCACTGCGGCACGTCCCATGGTGCCGTTTTCCAGAATGACGTCGACTTCGACGGTCGGGTTTCCTCTGGAGTCAAAAATCTGACGTGCAATAATGTCTTCAATAATAGCCATGTTTGATAGAATGATTCGTTCGTTGGTTTCGTTGTGAAATCTGCCATAAGGTATGGTTTTTTTTGCTAATTTGGAAGAAAACGGACGTAAAACATGCACCCTGCCTATTTGTTTGATATCGACGGAACACTGCTGAAAGTGAAGCGCAAAGTCAACCGCCAAGTCATCCAGCGGATACTGGAGCGGTTCGGGATCGACCACATCGATGTAGCTCATCTGGATTTTGCCGGCAAGACGGACCGCGACATATTTTCGGCCCTGCTCGTTCAACCTGACGAGCAGCCTGACGAGGACCTGTTCCACCAGGTCAAACAGATCTACCTGCAGGAGCTGGAGCGCAACCTGAGGGTCGAAGACATCCACATCTACACCGGGGTGCACCAAAGCCTGGAGTATCTGCGCAAGCAGGCGGCATGGACCGGGCTGCTGACGGGCAACTTTGCCCGCGCGGCAAAAATCAAGCTGGCGACCATCGGGTTGCTCGAACCATTCCGTTTCGGAGCGTTCGGCGACGACCACCACGACCGCAACGAGCTTCCGCCCAATGCATTCGAAGAGCTGGTCCGCCACTCGGGCGTGGATTTCCGGCCGTCGGATCTGGTCATCATCGGGGACACGCCCCGGGACATTGCCTGTGCGCGGTCATTCGGCTCAGTGGCCGTGGCCGTGGCGACCGGTACCTATTCGTATGAGGAACTCAATGACTGCCGTCCGGATGCGGTCCTCCGCTCACTGGAGGAATTCCCGGATTGGAACGAGCGGTATCTGGAATCTCGGGCATGAGCAGCATC
>SKWQ01000223.1 GCA_007128855.1 Balneolales bacterium | reverse complement strand
GGGAATGTAGCTCCGGCACCCAGGATATCCACCCGGTCGCGACGATGTTCCCTTGGAGAGTCACCATTATCGCCACCGCACGAAACCACCATCAAGGCGAGTATGGCGATCAGTGCTGCTGCAAATGCTGATTTCATTCGGATCATATAGTTGTATTGATTGCTATGTTTTTCAGTTTGTGTCCGGAATGCAGATGCTTTTTTATGGACAACCGAAGTTTATGCAGGTTATGTTACCTGTGTATTACCTGAGTGTTACCGAATTGTTACCATTTTCACGGGCTGAACGGTATAACTTGTGAGAATGGATGAGTTTGTCTTCTGAAAAAGCACTTGTTTACAAAATGGTAACGACTCCTTTACAGTCCTGGCGTCATGCTGGATCATCCGTTTGGATGTTGCTTTGTCATCTCCGTATCTTTCTACCCGATTTTCGGGTTCCACTCAGGAAGTCCGACAGGCGACACCGGTTATGGAAGAAATATGACCTACACCTTTTTTGATTTTCTGCAACTGATCGGTTCATTGGGAATTTTCATCTACGGGATGAAGATATTCAGTGAAGGATTGCAGAAAATAGCCGGAAACAAACTGCGCAAGATCCTCAAGGGGATGACCACGAACAGGGCCACCGGCATCGCTACCGGTTTTGCCGCCACGACCATCACCCAATCCTCCACGACCACCACGGTGATGGTGGTCAGCTTCGTGAATGCCGGTCTGCTGACCTTCCTGGAGTCGACCGGCGTGATCATGGGTGCCAATATCGGGACCACGGTCACTGCATGGATGGTCTCGATCTTCGGTTTCCGCTTCCAGATCACCCCCATCGCCGTCAGCCTGATCGGGATCTTTTTTCCGTTCCTTTTTGTGCGCAACAACAAGCTGAAGCACATCGCCGAGGCCATGATCGGCTTTGGCATCCTGTTCATCGGCCTGGAGTTCATAAAGGACGCGGTGCCGGACATCCAGGAAAACCCAGAGATCCTTGCGTTCCTGGACCGCTTCACTGACTATGGGTTCGGATCCATGCTCATTTTTGTCCTGGTCGGTACGATCCTGACACTTGTGACGCAATCCTCCAGTGCGGCCACCACCATCACCCTTGTGATGCTGGCCCAGGGATGGATTACCTTCCCGATTGCGGCTGCCATGATCCTCGGGGAAAATGTCGGGACGACCGTCACGGCCAATATTGCCGCTCTCATCGGCAACGTGCATGCCAAGCGGGCAGCCCGCTTCCACTTTTTCTTCAATGTCATCGGAGTGCTGTGGATGCTGGCACTCATGCCGATATTCCTGAAGTTTGTGGATTTGATGATCATCAATTTCACCCCGGCGCAGCTTTCGGTGCTCGATGATTCACCGGAGGCCCGGATCAACGCCACCCTGGGCCTTTCCCTGTTCCACACGACCTTCAACGTCCTCAATGTGCTGTTGCTTTTTGGATTTGTCCCCTGGCTGATAAAGCTGGTGATATGGCTCCAGCCGTCGCGTGGCAGCGAGGATGAACAGAAACGCCTCACCTATATCAGCGGCGGACTCATGCCTACGGCGGAGCTCTCCCTCGCCGAGGCCTACAAGGAGGTCGAACAACTGGCCAGGATCTCCGAAAAGATAAGTTTCAGCACCTATGGACTCTTTTTCAAGGACAAGGACAAGCGTCAGAAGTTCCTGGACAAGGTGAAATCCAGAGAGGAGATCACCGACAAGATCGAGTTGGAAATCGCCCAGTACCTTACCAATGTTTCCGAGTTCAACCTTTCCAAGACATCATCTCGCCGTGTCCGCAGCATGCTCCGGATGACCAACGACCTGGAGCGGATAGCGGATCTCTACTACCAGATCTCGCGGACGTTCGATCGTATGGAGTCTGAGGACATCACCCTGCCGGAAACGACCATGGAGGAGATCAAGGATATGATGCAGCTGGTGCAGGATGCGCTCCAGCTCATGCGTGAAAATATGGCCGGTGAATACGGTGACGTGGACATGAAGGAGGCGCAGCTCATGGAGATGAAGATAGACTCATTGCGCGACGAACTCAGGGAGGCGCACTACGCCCGTCTGGAGCGCGGGGAGTATCCACCCAAGACCGGAATCTACTTCCTGGATTTCATCAACCGGCTTGAGAAGATCGGTGACCACATCCTGAACGTGAACGAAGCGTCCGCGGGACTGAAATAACGGGCCGTTCTCAGAACCGGAAGAGCGCGGCTACATCGGCTTGGTCCGGCATCTCTTCCTGCGGAAGGATGTAGACGTTGCTTCCCGTCTCAAGGGCCTTGATGGAGAGCCAGTTCATCAGATCCACGTCGTCGTTGTCAGGCTTGTTCCGGTAGAGGACCTTGTGGTTATCGTCATCGTATTTACCCCAGCGGACCAGATCCTTTTTAATGAAAACGGCCGCCGATTTGCCCATGATGGTGGAGGTGATGATCTCGGACGGATCGCTGGAGATGCGCTCGGACGGGCTGTCGCGGTACACATCCACGGACTCATAAAGGTCCTTCAGGAAGTAATCCGTGATCTGTTCCCACCCATGGTCCCGCAGCTGGGCATCGGTCAGGTCGTCCGGGTTCCGCTCGATGGCATTATCCAGTACCCGGCCATAACTGTTGATCTTCTTGTACAGGGAGATGTTTGTTTTGAGTCCGGCCAGCAGCAGCGGGTCGTTGATGCGCTTCATGGCGGAGGTAATTCCCTTTTCCACATCCCGGAAGTACTGTTGCAGGATTTCCTTGCGGTCCTCCTCGGATGCGCCGTGACCGAAAAACTTCGCCCCGTCACCTTCGGTCCCGGTGTGGAACTGGACATGCGCCTGGGGCAGCTCATCCAGCCAGCCCGTAATGGTCACGGGTATCTCCTCCGGCGTGATATCCGTTTCGCCCGTGCGGGTGCACCGCAGCAGACGAACGTTTTCCTGACTGATGGCCAGCACGCAGTAGCTGCCGTTGGTGCTGATCATGGGAAGCAGTGGGGTGATCCGGAAATTCTGGTTTACGTAGACCATCTCCCGGATGTCATAGGGCAGCTTGAACACCTCGAAATAATCCGTGGTGAGATAGACGATCATGCCGTGTTCCATATTGGACCAGAATAATGGTTGACCAAGCAGCTCTTTGGCGGGCTGCAGAAATGCAGACGCCTCATCTTCTTTCATTCCCCTCCGCACCAGCTGCTCAGAAGCGCTGGAAAGAAGATTTTTGAATCGGATCGGGTTCTGCTTCCGTTCATCCCCGACTTTTTCGGTAGGCAACGTGATAGTGACTTTGCGCTGACCATTTTTACGGATGAGCTTTTTAATCATTTTTTCGGTAACCATTAAGCACCTCGCAAATTATATTCTTATTGGAATAATGGATGGTTGTTTTCTCGTGAGGGTTACATGGTAGTAACGGTTTGATGAAGGCTTACATTTTCATAGGCGTCCTGTGATGGGGTTTGTTCCTGTGTAACATTTTTTGTGCGGGAGGCATTCAGTGTTTTCGTGTGGATGCGGTTGCGGATCGAATTGCGGTCTTGCGTCCGGTGCGACGCGCATCAGGACAGCTTCGCCGTAAATTTTTTTCCAAATCGGTTCACCGCTTCGACGCGGATGTCACCGGAGTTTTCGGTGGCCGGGCCATAAAAAAGATGATAGGTCGGTACGGGGTTGATCCATCGGCGCCGCTCCGGTTTGTCGGGTCCGTCAAACAGTTGGACGGCAAGCGGATCGCGGCCTGTCCGGCGCGTCATCCCGCCGCGCCGTTCACCGTTCTCATACCAGTGGACCTTCCACTCCGGATCCCAGTCCCAGATATTGGCGAGGAACTCGCCTGGCGCATCCGGATCGGCGCCGCGCTTGTAGAGCCGCATCTGGTGGTCATGTCCGAACCCCGTTGCCTTGTACTGCCAGCGCAGCTCGCTGCCACGCACCTCGTAGACGCCGTACCCGTTCGGCGTGCCGTCGAAGCAGATGGGGCCGGTCCACCAGGCACCGCAGGCCGTGCCGTGGTTATGCTCGTGCACCCCGCCTTCGAACACATGGTCGTTTTCATGCATGTGGGCGGACAGGATGTGCGACTTGAAGGGCTCCAGGATCCGGTACAGGGCGTCGCGGTTGGCTGTGGAAAGTCGTGGCGACGGCTGGTCGCCGTCCAGGCGGAGGTGCTGCGTGCTGAATGCGGGGATGTGCATGGATACGACCACGGTGCGTCCGGGTTCGATGCGCGCCAGGTCGGCCTGCAGCCAGTCCAGCTGGTCGCGGTCCAGGTACCCGACATAGCCCGCGCTGTACCAGAATATGTTGTTCAGGATCACATAATGGATCTCACCCGCATCAAAAGAGTAGTGGGTAGGGCCGAAATATTCCTGGAAAACACGGTAGGACTCTTCGGTGGAGTGCACATCGAACAGGATATCATGATTGCCGATCAGCTGGAAGAACGGCAGTTCCATTTTGTGGACCGCTTTCTCGTATTCGGGGAACAGCTCCAGGTTGTCGAACATCAGGTCGCCCCCGCCGAAGCCGAACAGCGGCCGGTCGTCTCCGAGGTCGCGGATCAGCTGGCGAATATCGGGAACGGTCTCGTTGTGGAACCGCTCCACTTCATAGGCATTCTCGGTCTGCGGGTCGGCCATCATGAGGAACCGGTGGTTGGTGCGGTCGAGCGGATCCTTTTCGAGCGAAAAAGCGACCTGCATCTCGCCATTGCCGTCGGGCTTGATCTTCCTGTAGAACCGGGCGGTGCCGGTGGGGTTGACCGGGATGCGGTACCCGGCGGGCAGGCTGAGGTAGACGAAGAGGTGCCGGTCGTCCGTGACCAGCTCGAATCCACCATCATCTGCCGTCTCGACGATGCGGAGACCGTCGGTGACCGGCACGCCGCCCAGGCCGCGTCCGGCAGTTGTGACGCGACCCCGGATCCGGATCGGGCGTCCGGGTGAGCGGTCCCGGCCCCTGTCCGGTTCCCGGCCCGTTTCCAGGCCCGGTAAACGGACGTCCCCTTCGGCACCGGCAATATCCGGCAGATGTCCATTGCCGTTATCGCGCCGGTAGTCACGGGCAAAAGCACCAGGCGGGAGGATGAGGCCGGCCCCGGAAAGGAGTCCGGCTTTTTTCAGGAAGGCACGTCGGGAGGCGAGAAACTGTCGGAGGGTGGGATTGTCGGCCATGCGGAAAATGGGTTGACAGGTGAAAAGGACCGGCGTGAGTCAGGAATGCAGACTTCGATGAGATAGCGGACAAGTCAGACCCTGAATCAAAATGTACTTTTCTGCGGGAAGGAACGCAAGCTTGTACTTTCAGCTTGCCGCGGCGAAGACTATATTCGGTAAGGGAACCAGAATGGAAAAGAGATTACGCACAAGAAGCTCAGGAGGTTACCATGTCCGGGGAAAATGCACACGTTCAAGCAATAAAAGCACCGCACGGAACCCGCCTGTCCTGCCGGGGGTGGCACCAGGAAGCGGCGATGCGCATGCTGATGAACAACCTGGATCCGGAGGTGGCCGAGAAGCCGGACGAACTGATCGTCTATGGCGGCACCGGCAAGGCGGCGCGCAACTGGGAGTGCTACCATCGGATCATTGATACGCTCAAGCGACTGGAAAACGACGAGACCCTGCTGATCCAGAGCGGCAAGCCGGTGGGCGTGTTCCGCACGCACGAT
>SKWQ01000199.1 GCA_007128855.1 Balneolales bacterium | reverse complement strand
CGGAGGAATATGCCGGCAAGGAATTGAGATCAGCGGAGTTTTTTGACAGTTTGTTCTATGTGGCCGGGACCATCACGGAAAGCAGGCAGATCATGGTGAACGGCGAGTACTACGACCTGTTTTCACACGACCGGGAGTTGCGTGACCGGCTGTCGGAGCTGGGGGGGACCGGCGAGGAGGTCCGTTTCATCGGCCGGCTGGGTATGTTCCGGGGCAACTGGCAGTTCGTGATCGGCGATCCGGGGTATCTGAATCCGGAGTGGTGAAATGCGCAGCAGGTAGTTTCATGACAGTTCCCGCAGGAGGGTGCAGAGGAACGGCTGGCCGGGTCTCGCTTCCCGATTCCGTTCTGACCCGCAGGCCTCAGGGATAGTCCTGGCGGGTTGCGCGGATGACGAAATCGCCGATGTGCACGTGGGGCGGACGGGTGACAACAAAGTGGATCGCATCGGCCACATCGTAGCCGTACAGGATCGGCCCGAATTTAATGTGGAAGTTCCTGACCAGGTCATGGGTGTACCCGGCCGTTTCCTGAAATTTGCTGATCACGATACCGGGTTCCACCAGCGTTACCCGGACCCCCCTCGGACCGATTTCCCGGCGCAGCCCTTCGGCCAGGGCATGGACGGCAAATTTCGTGGAGCCGTAAGCCGTGCTGAACGGGGAGATGTGGCGTCCGACCGTGGATCCCAGAATCACGATATCGGCTGATGTATCGGGATAGGAGTCCTTTTGCAGCGCGGTCAGTTTCTCAGCCGCTTTTTTTAGCAGGTACAGTGTCCCGGTGACATTGATGTTGAGCACCTCGCGGAACTCTTCCATGTCGACAGTGGAAACGGTGCCGCCAAGCCCGCGCCCGGCATTGGCCACCACGATGTCGGCCTGACGGCCGAAATGCTTTTCCGCAGCAGGGAACAGGCTGTCAACGACCTGCTCGTCCGCCGCGTCCCCTGCGACCCCGCAGAACGCTTTGCCGAACTCCCTTTCAAGCTCTTTGAGGCGGGATTCATTGCGCCCGTTTCCCAGGACGCCGAACCCATCCTCCAGAAATGCCCTGGCTGTGGCTTCTCCGATGCCGGAAGTGGCTCCGGTGATAATTGCGATGCGCTTGAAGGAGTCGGTCATGGTGTGTCAGGATGATTTGGCTGTTGGATGAAAGGTTGGTCCCGATGTCGGTCCCGGAGAAGTTCTGTCACTGTCAGTCGGTAAACGGATCGATCCCCATGGTGAACCAGGCGAAGGCGTACCGGTCGGCCCACTCGCTGATGATGGATTCGGTCGTGCGTCCCGCTCCGTGTCCGGCCCGTGTTTCGATGCGGATCAGCACCGGGTTGTCACCGGCGTGTTTGGACTGCAGTTCCGCGGCAAATTTGTGGGAATGCGCAGGAACTACCCGGTCGTCGTGATCTGCGGTGGTGATCATGGTGGATGGATAGGTAACACCCTCCCGGACATTGTGGACCGGAGAGTACCCCAGCAGATAGCGGAACATCTCCTCGTTTTCGTCGGCGGTGCCGTAGTCGAATGCCCAACCGGCGCCGGCGGTGAAGGTGTGGTAGCGCAGCATGTCGAGTACGCCCACGGCCGGGAACGCCACAGCGGCCAGTTCGGGACGCTGGGTCATGACGGCACCTACCAGCAGTCCGCCGTTGGATCCGCCCGCAATGGCCAGCCGGTCGTGCGACGTGTAGCCGTTATCCACCAGAAACCCGGCGGCCGCTATGAAATCATCGAAGACGTTCTGGCGGTTCTTGCGCCGACCGGCGTTGTGCCAGGATTCGCCGTACTCTCCGCCGCCCCGGATGTTCGGCTGGGCGTAGATGCCGCCTTTTTCCAGCCAGACCATGCGGGTCACGCTGAATGAGGGGCGCAGGCTCACGTTGAAGCCGCCGTAGGCGTAGAGGTAGGTGGGGTTGGTCCCGTCCCGTTCCAGGCCCTTTTTGTACGTGATGAACATGGGGATGCGCGTGCCGTCCTTGCTCTCGTAGAAAACCTGCTCGGTCACATAGGCCTCGGGGTCGAAGTCGATGCCGGGGGTCCAGTACCGTTCGGAGCTGCCCTCGCGGATGTCGTATTTGTAGATGGTGGCCGGATAGGTGAACGATGTGAAGGTGTAGTAGAGCGTGGTGTCGGCTTCCCTGGCGGAGAAACCGCCTGCCGTGCCTATGGATGGCAGCTCCACCTCGCGGACCAGGCCGCCCTGCAGGTCGAACTGCTTGATGCGGGTCTGCACGTCGATCAGGTAGTTGGCGAAAAGGTAGCCGCCGGCGCTGCTGGCGTTCAGGACATGGTCGGTTTCCGGGATGACATCCACCCAGTTTTCGGGTGTCGGATTCTGGATGTCCGCTTCGACTACGCGGTAGTTGGGGGCGTGAAGGTTGGTGTGGATGAACAGGCGGTCGCCGTCGGTGTGGATCACCTGGTGTTCGTTGTCGAAGTTGCCGATCACGGTTTTGAGCCGGCCGGTTTCGTCGTTCAGGTCGCGGATGTAGAGCTCGTTGCCGGATGTGCTGACGGCGGCGCCGATGATGAGGTACCGCTGGTCTTCGGAGATACTGCCGTAAATATAGCGTCGCGGTGTCTCTGCGCCGCCAAATACGAGCCGGTCCCCGGACTGGGGCGTGCCGATGCGGTGGTAGTACAGTTTGTGCTGGTCGGTCATGGCCGAGAGCTGGCTGCCGTCGGGCGACTCGTAACTGCTGTAGTAGAAACCGTCGTTCCCGTGCCAGGAAATGCCGGAGAACTTGATGTCGACCAGGGTGTCACCGATCTGCTCCATGGTGCGGGTGTCCAGGACGATCGCTTTGCGCCAGTCGGATCCTCCCTCGGAGATCATGTAGGCGGCAAGGGAGCCGTCGCGGGTAAAACTGAGCGAGGCCAGGGAGGTGGTGCCGTCCTCAGAGAAGGTGTTGGGATCCAGGAAAATCTCGGCCTCGCCTCCGGGTTCGGCAGAGCGGTAGATCACGGAGTGGTTCTGAAGGCCGTCGTTGCGCGAGAAATAGTAATGTTCGCCGTACCGGGTGGGGGCACTCAGGCGTTCGTAGTTCCAGTCATCAGTGAGCCGCTGCCGGATCTGCTCGCGGAACGGTATCTGATCCAGGTAGTGGTTGGTGACCCTGTTCTGCGCCTGCACCCAGGCGGCCGTTTCATCGGACATGTCGTCTTCCAGCCAGCGGTAGGGATCGGGCACCCTGGTGCCAAAATACTCATCCACCGCGTCACCGCGACGGGTTTCTGGATATGCAAGCAGCTGTGCCGTTGCATTTGTGCCGTTGTCGGTCGTGGCATCGGCTATCACCGGATCACCGGCAGCATCCTGGCCGGAATGCTCATTGCGGCTGTTGTCGGAATGGCTGCATCCGGATACAAAAATCATAAGCAGGAGAAAGGTAAAAAGGAATTTCATTGAGGAATGGTTTGGGTTTGCGCTGTTTCCAGGAAGGACCAACAATAATACGGGACGATTAATTTACTGAAATCGTCCCCTTCTGCAAAAATTTTGAATGGCCATGTCGGCGGCTGGATGCTCAAGCTCCCGGGCCTTGTACAGATCCTGACATCCGCGGTACCAGTTCCCTTCGTTGACCTTGGTGAGTCCCCGGTGCAGCCACGCCCTGGCAAAGGTCGCATCGATCCGGATGGCCATGTTGTAGCAGTGGTAGGCTTTCAGCGCCTGGCGCATCGACTCGTACGTTCGGCCGGTATAGAGCCAGGCGCCGGCATGTTCCGGCCTGGCGTCAGTGACTTTCTGGAAATACTCCAAAGCAGTACGAAAATCGTCCTGGTAGAAAGCCAGGTATCCCCGCGTCAGGTCCCTCGCGGCCGGATCGCTGACATAATGGAGTACGGAGTCAATATGGACAGGATCCAGTTTCCCACCTTTTTCAAGGTATGGAAAGACATACCGCAGGAAATAGCCGGAGCCGATAGTCGGCGTGACCATCATGACTTTGTGGAACTCTTCCAGGGCCACACTGTGCAGGCCCTGCTCGTGATGGATGAGTCCGCGAAAGTGGTAGGATTGATGGATATCGGGATGCCGGACAGCCAGTCGGTTGAACAGCGCCAGTGCCTGGCGGTCGTTCCGGCGGTAAAAGTGGATGCGTCCCTCGAAGAGCGTTACGAGCGCACACTCCGGTGCTTCGGCTTTTATCTCCAGCACCATGACTTCGGCATCGGTCCAGCGTCCCGCCCTGAGCAGTTCGTCGATTTCCTCAAATTGCTCCTCAAAGGGCTTGCAGGGATCGAGCAACGGACTTTCGGGACCCTGTTCCTGTCCACCAGAGTGGGCACCGCTTGCGGGGAAAGCAAATGGCAGCGAGGGTCCGGAGAGTATCAGGACCGCAGCGAGCAAGCGGATGGTCCGCCTGGCATATCTGCAGCATTTGTCGCACATTTTGGTTCGTTGCAGCGGGTTAATTGCCCTGAAACGGAACCGGGTTCAGGAATGATCAACCCGGTAAAAACACGTTAACAAGGATTTTGATCTGCTGCAAGCAGGACCGGGTGCCGTTTTGCTGTCAACCGGTGGTCCCGAGTCCGCCGGCTATCGCGTTCAGTACCAGTAGCATGTCGGGCAGCATCTTGTCGGCACGGGCATCGTCGCCATCCTGACGATAGGCACGCCACTCTTTCAGCTGCCGGATCTGCATCTGGTGCAATGGCTTGAGATGCTCGTTGCGGAAGCCGATCATAGTGTACATGCGCGGGCGGCGCGACTTCAGTTCGTGTCCGTAGAGCAGTTCAAGCATGCTCCTGGTGCGATGAAATTCGCTGGTGATCCGGTCCAGGTACTTGCCGGCCAGGGATGTGTCCTCCACAAGGCCGGAATACCACTCCATGATCTCCGTATCGGCCAGGGCGATGGCAGAAGAGGCGTTGGTAATGATGTACCGGAACGGCATGAACGACACGGCGTAGGTCTTGAGGGTTTCAAACGCTTCGGGATCTTCCTCCCGCAGCTTTTCAAGGGCGCTCCCCACACCGTACCAGCCGGTCAGGAAGAACCGGGACTGGCTCCAGCTGAAGACCCAGGGGATGGCGCGCAGGTCTTCGAAGGAGCGCTTGCCGGTGCGCCGTGCCGGACGTGAACCGATGCTGCTGGACTCGATGATGTCGATCGGGGTGACCTGGGAGAAAAAAGGCACAAATCCATCCGACCGGACCAGGCCCTGGTAGCTGTCGAGACTGTAATCGTAGAGCCGGGAGACGATCGGTTCGAGGCGGTCGTAGAGCTCATTTGTCGTGATCGTGTCTCCATTCGTTTCCTGCTGTTTGGATGTCCCGGACTTGTTCAGGGCAATGATGTCGAAGGCGCCGAGGGTGAGTCCGGCCGTGCCGGCCTGGAGCAGCTCCAAGTTGTACAGTGCTGTGATCCTGTTGGCATACTTTTGGGAGATCACTTCCCCCTGCTCGGTGAGGCGCATGTCGCCGCGTATGGTGCCGGATGGCAGACCGGCTATGAACCGGTGGGTCGGACCGGCGCCCCGGCTGATGGTTCCGCCGCGGCCATGGAAGAAACGGATGCGGATGCCGTGTTTTTGTCCGACCTCACTGAGTTTGCGTTGGGCGATGTTCAGGCTCCAGAGACTGGCGAAGATTCCCCCGTCCTTGTTGCTGTCGCTGTAGCCGATCATCACTTGCTGCTGGAGGCCGGTGTCCGGTGCGGATTCGGATGTGGATTTGGGTCCGGTCCCGGTTCCCGTTCCGGCTCCGGCT
>SKWQ01000049.1 GCA_007128855.1 Balneolales bacterium | reverse complement strand
TCGATGCGCAGGGTGTCGAAATAGAGCGGGTTGCGCTGCGGGAACCCGAGCTCATCCAGTCCCGATTCCGCCAGTTTCGCCAGGGCATGGATCCGTGAGGCGACACGTCGCAGCCCCTCAGGCCCGTGATATACGGCGTAGGCGCCGGCCATCACGGCCAGCAATACCTGGGCGGTGCAGATGTTGGATGTCGCCTTCTCACGACGGATATGCTGTTCGCGCGTCTGAAGAGCCATGCGGAACGCCGGATTGCCGGCACTGTCCACCGACACCCCGATCATACGTCCGGGCACCTGCCGCTTGAACGCATCACGGGTGGCAAAATAGGCGGCGTGCGGACCCCCATAGCCCAGCGGCACACCAAAACGTTGTGTGGAACCGACCACCACGTCCGCCCCCATCTCACCCGGAGGCCTCAGCAGCACCAGGCTCATCAGATCGGCAGCTACCACCACGCCCACCTCCTGTTCGTTGGCAGCGGCAATGAGCGGTGCGATGTCCCGGATCTCGCCGTTTCCGTCGGGATACTGGAGCAGCATTCCGAACAGGCTCCCGTCGGTCAGATCGATGTTATCCGGATGGTCGATGATCAGCTCGATGTCCAGCGGCTCGGCGCGCGTCCTAAGCACATCGATCGTCTGCGGGAAGCACAGACTGGAGACAAAAAACCGGTTTGCTTTTTTTCGGGCACCCTTGCGCGTGTCGCGGATCAGGGTCATGGCCTCGGCGGCGGCCGTGGCCTCGTCAAGCAGCGAAGCGTTGGCGATCTCCATGCCGGTCAGATCGATGACCATGGTCTGGAAGTTGATGAGCGCCTCCAGCCGGCCCTGCGAAATCTCCGCCTGGTACGGCGTGTAGGCGGTGTACCAGCCCGGATTCTCCAGGATGTTGCGCTGGATGACCGCGGGGGTCACCGTTTCGTAATAGCCCATCCCGATGTAGTTCCTGAAAATCCTGTTTCGGGACGCAATCTTGCGGAATTCCTTGACGAAATGATATTCACTGAGCGGTTCCGGCAGCCGGAGCGGTTTCTCCAGCCGGATGGATGCGGGTATCGCCTGCTCGATCAGCTCATCAAGCGATGCGCTCCCGATGGTCTTGAGCATGGAGGAAATGTCTTCATCTGTCGGACCGTTATGCCGTGACGCAAACGGTTCTCTGTCAAAAAGAGTCATCGTTCTTTCGGGTCAAAAATGTAACTGAATGATACGGTGGTTCGGGGACTTTCATACTCGTTTCACCCGGACAAACAGCGACTTTGTCCGGAACATTCCACCAATGTGTCATCCGAAAATACGGTCCAGCTTCAGGTATTTTTCGGCCATCTGTGACAGCATCCGCAGCGTATCCTCATTGTCGGTGGTCAGCAGGGTCTCCAGGTGACCGAACTTGGCGGAGGCATTGAACGTATCCATGGAAACCAGCAGCAGCGGGACGTTCCGCTCGTTGGCCTTGGATATGATGTGGGGTGGCGGCAGGATGTTGTTGGTCAGCAGGATGCCGGAAGTATCCCCCTCCAGGGCGGCCAGGATCATGTCGGTGCGGTCGCCGCTGGTGATCAGGAACTTGTTCTCCTTGTTGAAGAGCGGGTTCCGCAGGATCTCGTCGGTGGACATGGCTCCTACAAACACGTTCTTGACCGTGTTGCTCAGCCCGCCTTCGCCGGCTACGATCTTGGCATAGAAACGCTGGCCCAGATAGCTGACCGTGAATTTGGTCAACCGATCCTTGTAGGGCAGCACACCGAGGATCTCGAAGCCGAATTCCTTGATCTCTTTGAGGTACAGATCCTCGAACTCGTCGATGTCATGCACCTTGTTGATGATGACCGAACAGCTTGGGATCCCCTCAAAGTCCATGTTCCTGCGGGCAAATGCCAGGTCGTCGACCACCGCCTCACTGTCGCCGCTGACGATCAGGATGAGTGCGGATCCGGTGTGGCGTGCCAGGGACAGCGGGTCCAGCTTGATGGATGCGCCGTAGAAAATGTCCTTGCCGGCCTCGATGAACACCCCTTCGCGACCTTTGCCGGCTTTATCCAACAGACCCAGCACCGCTTTTTTAATTCCCTCGTCGTCGTACATGTACCGAAGCTTGGAATGATCAAAACCAAGGGTGATGCTTTCGGCCTCTTCGGTCAGTTTAAACAGGTCCGTAACCAGGTTCGAGTCATAATCGCGGTTTCTCTTCCGCTTGTAAATAAGCCGGTCGCCGATTGGCTTGGCATAGCCGAATTTATCCTTCATGGCGGCCATGATACCCACTACCACCGATGTTTTTCCGGAACCTTCGCGGATGGATGCAATTACTGCACTTTTCATTATTTCTCCTCCTTGGTATGTTGTAACAAAATTCTGACGTCAAGGGCCTTCAGGCCTGTTTTTTCACTGTAAACTACGATCGGATTGATCTCGATGTCCGAAATGCGGTCGCACCGGTCGAGAATGGTCCCCACTTTCAGCAGGGAATCGATCACTCCGTCAATATCCTTTTTCTCCTCGCCACGGACCCCGAGCAGCAGCGGGTACGATTTGATCTCCTGCAGCATGCGCCGTGCCTCTTCCTCGTTGAGCGGGAAAGAGCGGAAAGCCACGTCCTTCATCACTTCTACGTAAATGCCGCCGAGACCGCACATGACGACCGGTCCGAACGAGGCATCGCGCACGGCGCCCACGACCATTTCCAGTCCGGAGGTCACCATCTCGGTCACCTCCACGCCGGTAATATGGGCATCGGGATCATAGTCACGGCAGTTGTTCAAGATGGCTTCATAGGCATCGATGACCTCCTGCTTGTCCAGCAGGTCCAGGGCCAGTCCGCCGGCATCACTCTTGTGGATGATGTCCCGCGAGACGACCTTCATCACCACGGGATAGCCGATCTCCTCGGCCGCATCCACGGCCGCCGACAGGTTTTTGGCTATGATGCTCTTCGGGATGGTGATCCCGGAGGCGCGCATCACATCCTGGGCCTCATCGGCCAGCAGGAAGTTGCGGTCATCGGCCACGGCCTTGTCGATAATGGCTTCGATGGCATTGATATCAATGTCTGAACCTTCGAACTCCGGAATGTGCCGGTTCTTGAAATCGCTGTAGCGGTAGAGCGCTCCCATGCAGGATACGGCCGGTTCCACATCCCGAAAGACCGGCAGGTTCTGCCGGCTGAGTTCCATAATGGCATCTTCCACGGCTTCTCCGCCCACAATGGCGTAGGTCACCGACTTGGATGCCTCCTGATGGCGGTCATACGATTTGCGCACCATCGGAATGAGGTTTTCCGAGTCGAACGTGGCTGTTTCACAATAGAGGGTGATGGTGGAGTCGATATGCTCACAGTCAACCGGTGCGTTGAGCGCCGCCAGGTAATCATCGGCCAGGGCGCCGCCGGTGATATCGATCGGGTTTCGGGTGGACCCGAACGAGGGCGTGGCTTTTTCGAACGCATCCTTGAGCACTTTCTGGTCGTCGAAGAGCTCGACATTGTGCTTCTCGCAGGCATCGGTGGCCAGAACCCCGATCCCACCGCCGTTTGTGACGATGACGGTGCGCTTGTCGAGCGGCTCCGGGGCAAACGAGAGGAACCGGCACCAGTTGAACGCCTCTTCCAGGCTCTCGGCACGCAACGCACCGCACTGTTTCATGACCGCATCGAAAATGGCATCGGATCCGGCCAGAGAGCCGGTATGGGAAGCGGCCGCCTGCGCACCGCGTTTGGAGCGGCCGGACTTAATAACGATCAGCGGCTTCTTTTTGGCGATGCGTTTGAGCACCGGGATCAGCTTTTCGCCGTTCTTGATCCCCTCGATGTACATCATCACCACCCGGGTCCGGTCGTGGTCCTCCAGGTATTCCAGCAGGTCCGCCTCGTCCAGATCCGATTTGTTTCCGGTGGATACGATCACCGACAGGCCCATGTTGTCCACAGCCGTGCGGCCGATCATGGCGATGCCGAGGGCGCCGCTCTGCGTAAGGATGGCCACACCGCCCTCCTTGATCGGGGTTGCCGAAAAGGTCAGGTTCATCGAAACCTCGGCCGAATACATCCCGAAGGTGTTCGGACCCAGAATCCGCATGCCGGCCTCTTCGGCAATGCGTACGATCTCCTTCTCCTCCTTATCGTTTCCGATCTCCGAAAAGCCGGAACTGATGATCTGTATGTATGAAACGCCTTTCTGTGCACATTCCCTGACCGCATCCACACAGAATTTGGCCGGGATGGCCAGTGAAACGACATCGATGTCGTCCTTGATGTCCAGAACGGACTTAAACACTTTGATGCCCAGGATTTCTCCGCCGGACGGGTTTACCGGATAGATTTTTCCTTTGTATCCCCCTTTGATCAGGTTGCTCAGGATCGTATGGCCGATCTTTTTCGGCTCATGCGAAGCCCCGATGATGGCAACCGAACGGGGTTCAAAAAGTCTGCGATAGTTATTGCTCATGTTTCCAATCACCAAATCTCATTACGATTTCATATACACCATCTTCGATGGTTTTTTCAAGCTCGAATCCCATCTTTTCAAAGACCCGGAGCATGGGTTTGTTCTCCACCAGGACTTCGGCAGTGAAGCCCTCCATGTCGTCACTGACGGCGATCTCGGTCAGATAGTTCAACATTTCGGTGGCAATGTCACGGTTGTGGTAGTCATCCCGTACCGCAAATGAGACCTCGCCCATTTTGCCATCGGGATTTTTGAAGATCTGCCCCATGCCCACGACGCGCTCCTTGCCGTTGACATCGACACAGGCCAGCATGGTGATTTCCTTTGTGTAGTCGATCACCACGAAATCCTGGCGTTTCGAGTGCGGCATGTCCACATGGGAGGACATGAACCGGCGCTGGAAACTCTGGTCGGACAGCGAATAGAAGAAGTCCTTGATCAGCGGCTCGTCGTTGATCCGGACCGGACGGAAATGCAGCAGCAGTCCGGTCGAACTTTCGCGATAGCTCTCCAGGTGTTCGGGATACTCCCCGCGTTTTCCGGGGATGTAGGCCTGGTCCTTGTAGATGAGGTGGAGTTCCTTGGCGCGTTCGATCAGCTCGGCCCGGAACTTGGGATGGGCAATGGAGATGATGTCCATGGCCCGCTCCCGGATGTTTTTGCCGTGCAGGTAGGCCACACCGTACTCTGTCACGACGTAGTTGATGTCGCCGCGGTTGAGGGTGACCCCGGCGCCGCTGTCGAGGAACGGCACGATGCGGGAGACTTCGCCGTCCTTGGCCGTTGACTGCATCACCAGGATGGTCTTGCCATTGGGCGACAGGTTTGCCCCCCTCATGAAGTCGGCGTGCCCGCCGATCCCGCTGTAGAACATGCTGCCGATGGATTCGGATGTGGACTGTCCGGTCAGATCGATCTGCAGCGCCGCATTGATGGCGGTCATGTTCTCGATCTCGGCGATCACCAGTGGATTGTTGGTATAACTTACCTCCTTGAACTCGACCCCGGGGTTGTCGTCGATAAAGTCATAGGTCTCTCGGGAAGCCATGCAGAAGGAAGCGATGCTCTTCCCCCGGTCGATGGACTTCATCGAGTTGTTGATCACCCCGCGCTTGATGAGCCGCACCATGGAGTTGGTAAGAAGCTCGGAGTGGATGCCCAGGTTTTTCTTGTTCGTGATATTGGCCAGGATCGCATTGGGCATGCTGCCGTAGCCAAGCTGGATGGTGTCGCCGTCCTCGATGATGCGGGCCACATATTTTCCGATCTTCTGGGATA
>SKWQ01000227.1 GCA_007128855.1 Balneolales bacterium | reverse complement strand
TCGGACTCCTGATCCAGCGCCCGGATACCTGTAATTTTGCTGTTATTTTGGCTTTATATACTTTTTTTGATATCCTGACAGCCGGTGTGTTGAATCTTATTCATATTTATTCAGTGGTTCATGAGTGGCCGTATAGTTATTGTCGACGATGACAAGTTATTAATAGATTTCATGGAAGAGCACCTTTCCATGAACAAATACGAGGTTTCCACATTTGAATCCCCTGTCAAAGCCCTTTCATTTATCCGGGAAAAAAAACCTGACCTTGTTATCAGTGATGTGAAGATGAACGAGATGAGCGGGGATGAGGTCCTTGCCCAAATCTGTGAGCATCAGCCTGATACAGGTGTGATCCTGATGACCGGGTTCGGCAACATCAACCACTCGGTCAATGCCATCCGCAGGGGCGCGTATGATTACATCACAAAGCCGTTCACCTCGCGCGAGATCCTCTTTCGCGTAAGCCGTTTTTTCGAAAACAGGGAAAAAGACCAGGAATTCCGCGCTGTCCGCAACGGCGACAAGCTGCGCACCAAGGCGGCACCGGCGCTGGAGGTTCCGGTCATCAACGCACAGGTCAAAGAGAAGGCGGTTTCAGGGAAAAAAGTCAGGATGGTGGGCGAAAACAAACACATCCGGAAACTGATCGCACTGCTGCCCCGAATCGCCCGCAACTCCGCACCCGTGCTCATCCAGGGTGAGAGCGGAACCGGGAAAGAGGTGTATGCCCACCTGGTCCAGCAGGAGAGTGACAGGGCCAATGAACCGTATGTCAAGATAAACTGTGCCAACCTGCCATCCGAGCTGGTGGAAAGTACGCTTTTCGGGCATGTGAAAGGGGCGTTTACCGGGGCCATCACGGACCGGAGGGGGGCATTTGACGAGGCGGACGGGGGCACGCTGCTGCTCGACGAGATTACGGAAATCGATATCAACATCCAGGCAAAGCTGCTGCGTGTGTTGCAGGAGAAGGAGTTCCAGCGTGTCGGCAGCCAGAAGCCCGTCAATGTGGATGTCCGCATCATCTCAACCTCGAACCTGAACATCAAAGAGGCCATCAGGAAAAACGCGTTCCGTGAGGATCTCTATTACCGTCTGAACGTATTCCCCGTGGTCATCCCTCCGCTGCGGGACCGTCGGGAAGACATCCCGCTGCTCACCCAGTATCTGATCGACCGCTACACCGAACAGTACGGCCTGCCCGCCAAGAAACCGACCAGCGGCCTTATCGATTTTCTCATGGAGCAGGATTGGAAGGGCAATGTGCGGGAGCTGGACAACAAGATCCACCGGGGTGTGATCCTGGCTCACGAGAATCCGGAGATCACGATCGATGATGTGGAGGATCAGCTGTTCTCGCATGCCGCTGAGGACCTGAAGACAGAGGTATTGTCCGATGTACCGCTAATGCCCCTGGAGGAGATGGAACTGATGCTGATCAAAAAAGCACTGGAACGCACACAGGGGAACCAGAAAAAAGCGGCCAGCCTTCTGGGCATATCAGACCGTACGATCCGCAACAAGCTTAAGAACAACGGCTGGAATCCGGAACCGTCGCAGAGCTGATCCTGCTGCTCCCATCCTGATGCTCTCAACCGGCAACGGCTTTTCTTTTCCATCCGGCACGGATGCATGTCAGAAGGGACCGGGCTTTTTCGATATCCTTGCTTTTTGATAGTGCCACGACCCAGCGCCTCTTGTAGACTTCGTTTTCCGGCTTCTGTTGCATCATCCGCTCATAGTAGCCGGACGCAAACTCGTACCAGCCGTTTTCCATAAAATGTCCAAGGTAGTCGAAGACCGCTGATTCCCAGTACTCATCCATGGTGCCGGAATCGGGATCCCCGAACAGCTCCTGGAAGCAGTCCATGGAGAGTTCGTACTCGTTTTCTTCCAGCGCCAGCAGCAGCAGCCGCTCCGTCAGATCGTGAGGGGCGCCACCCTTCAGCAGCTCATGCAGGTGCCGGTAATGCCGGAAGGAATCATTCCGTTTGCCGGCCCGGAAAGCCATATCGCCCATCAGCGACAACAACTCCTGCTCCGGGAGCGACTTGTCAAAACTTGCCTCCGAACGCCGTCCATGCACATGGAAACAGGCCTCAAGTATCTCGTGCGCCTCCGTCCAGCGTTTTGCAAGCTGGTGTATGCGGAACAGTATGAGATAGGGAAGCTGCTGGGACGGCTGCAGGCGGATCGACTCCTCTGCCAGTTCCACGGCGCGTGTCCACTTGTACTGTTCGGCCTTGCAGCTGGCCAGGCCGTTCACGGCAGCCACCTTGTCAAAAAGCAGAACGCTGGTGGATTGGATCACCCTTCGGAACTGGGCGGCGGCGTGGACATATCTGCCTGCCTCAAAATGGCGTATTCCGGTCACCAGGTGCAACTGTGCGGCGGGGTAACGCGTGGAGAGCTCCTTTTCAACAACGATATTTCCGAACGGATCGCTGCCTCTCATGATGGATACCGGACATTCTGCAAGCTGTCCACCGTTCTGCCCGCCGTTGAGCCCCCCGTTCGCCATGATATAGCGGGTGGCGTCAGGGAGGTCCATTCCTTCAAAAGGATGTTTCGCAGTCGCCGGGACCAGCCGTACCTGGTAGCAATGCCTTTCAAAGCCTCCTTCTGGCCATTGGATCTTTGTCGGAATCCACATTTCCCCGGAATGTCCGGCAATGGCAGCCAGCTCTTGCAGGTCCACCGTTTCATCATCCAGCAGAAAAAGTGCCCGGTCGGACGTAACATGCATCAGCATATGATTCCATATCCCGGCCACCGAGTCATCCGTGCCGTAATGGTACCAGTTCACCTTTCCCCGCAGCGATTCGGGACAGGCATACGAGGCTGCGATGTGTACTTGGCGGAACACACCGATCCATTTGATAAGTCGCCGGGGTTCCGGGACCGCCTTTCGCGAAAGATGGATTACGGGTTCGATACCGTCGATACGGTCAATAACCTCAATGTGATCATTACCGTCAGCACGGTCATTACCACCGGCTTCATCCCCGGATGAATTCACTTGCTGCGGCCGGTTGGTACCGTTCCGGTGGATCGTATGGCTTTCACTCATAATGTGTAACGTTCTCTGGTGGTCGTTTCAGCCGGGTCCCCGACAAGCCCGCCTGTTTTTTACAGATAGTCCAGCAGTGTATTATGGATCATCTGGGTGTGCACCGCCATGGCGGATTCGAATGCGATCTGGGTCCGCTGCATGTCCGAAAACGCTTTGGCGAAATCCGTATCCACCAGTTCGCTTACGTTGGACTTCAGGACGATATTCGTCGATTCGTACTGTTCGTTCATGAACTCGAGCCGGTTGATGTTGTTGCCCAGGCGCGAGGCCAGGATGGCGGTGTGGTCGATGGTCTCCGTGATGTCGCCCATCATCTGGTTCAGTGCGCCCGTGTCATTGTCCCGCAGGGCCTGTTCAATGTTGCCGATTACGGCAAACAGGTCCCCGGCAGCCGTGTCCCGCAATTCGGTGGCCGTGATGCTGATATCGACAAACATCTGGTCGCCGGCCTGGATGCGCGGTGCGGTGGCGTTGCTGTTGTTGGTAACGCCGCCGGGTGCCGCCTCGTCAAAGGTGAGGGGCTCGGCGGCTGAATTGGTACCCCCGAACAGGTAGCGGTCGCCGTAGGAGCTGTTGAGGGTCATGACGATGGTGTCACGTATGCCGGCGATTTCCTGGGCCATGGATTCCCGCACCTTATCACGCGAGGTATCGGTGGCCCCGTGGGTGAGGATGCGCTTGATCTCTATCAGGCTGTCGATGGTCTCGTCGAGGGCTTCCTGGGCCAGCCGGCCCTGCCGCAGTCCGCTGCTGATGTTGTTCTGATACTGCTCCTGTTTGCGGATATTTTCCTCCAGGATGCGGCTGCGCTGGAACGAAATCGGATCCTGGGACGGTATGCGGACCCGTTTTCCGCTGGAAAGGTCTGACTGGATGCCGGCCATCTGGCTGCGGTTCTTGTTGATATCCCGCATGAAATCGTCGAAAATGATCTTTTGTGTAATGCGCATGGATGGATTACCTCACAAGACTGATAAGTGTATCGTACATTTGCTGGGCCGAGGCCATTACGCGTGCCGCGCCCTGGTAGGCGTTCTGGTACTGGATGAGCAGGCTCAGCTCCTCGTCTACGTTGACCCCGGCTTCACGTTCCTGCTGCACCTCGAGCATCCGTATCTCCGACTCGCGGGCTTCCGAGGCGAGGCGGAGCTGTGACAGGTTGGCGCCGGGACTGCTGATCAGGTCCACGGCATAATCCACCGGCTTGCGCCCGTTCATGAAGGAATCGTTCCTCAGGTTGGCGATGGCCGAAGCAACCTTACCGTTACCGGCCTCCCCTGCCACCGATGATGCCGCTATATGCTCATGATTGTCCAGTATCTCCTGGTTGACGCGGATATCATGGGCCGTGGTGAAAGCCGGATCGAAGAAATCCCTGGACTCACCATCAGCCAGGCCGAAACCGGCGCGGTGCAGCGCGTTGAATTCGCTGACCATGGTTTCGGCTATCAGGTTAATCCGCGCTCTCATGTCCGGTATCTCCTGCTCGTAGACGTCTATGGCCGCGGACAGTTTGCCGCCTTCCGGTGCAACCCGGGTTCCGTTTTCAAGCCGGAGGTCAAATGACCTGGCGACGTCGTCATTATGCGGGATGATTTTCCTGTAGGAATCCTGATGCAGGACCTGTACCCCGCCGATGCGAACCTCGAGTCCGCCGTTTTTCGACGTCATGGTCTCAAAGTCGACCAGCTCTGCCAGCTCCTCCAGTTTCTGGACCTGGATGTCCAGACTGGCATGGTCCGGGCGGGACATGGCATCCGACACCGTGATCGACTTGTTCAGCGAAGCCAGATCCGACAGGAGCTCATTGATCTTGTCGGTCGTGTTTACGACGGATTGCCGGGTGACATCGCTGACGCGATCCATGCTACGGTGCATATCCCCCATTTTCTCTGCCAGTTGGATGGCTTCACCCACCAGGTTGTTACGGACGCTGAAATCCTGGGGGTCGTTGGACAGTTCCGAGAAAGAGTCGAACAGTCTGCCGATATGGACGTCCAGGTCACCGCCGGAATCCGATGCCACAGCGGTTTCCAGCTGTTCGAAAAGCTTGATTTTTTCCTGCATGTAGCCCATTTCCTGCCTTTTCTGGCCCAGCTGGATATCGATCAGGTCGTTGCGGAGCCGGGTGATCGAGGTGATGTTCACTCCCAGTCCGGCGTGCAGACCGCGCCATTGCTGCCCGATGGGCTCCTTATCGACGCGCTGCCGGCTGTAACCCGGCGTATTGGCGTTGATGACGTTGTTGGCGGTCACGGAAAGGGACCGTTCCGCACTTTGCAACCCGCTTTTTGAAATCTCGAATAGCGTTCTCATAGGTAGCTTATCCTTCCTGGTTTACGGCCATTCCGGACATCACGCCCGTTTTTTCTCCGTTATGGCGGTAGTGTGTGTGTTTGGCGTTCTGGAGTCCGTAAAACGACCTCATCATGGTCACATTCTGGGTCTGGGCAAATTCCAGCAACTCGACCAGCTGGCTGTGCTTAAGCTGCAAGCGGTCAACTGTGCCGGATATCACCATCTTGCAGGCATCGAACTGCCGCTCCAGCCGGGGATGCAGGGTTTTCAGTGTTTCGAAGGAGATCCCCAGCCGGTCCTGCTCCGGTGCGGGGATACAGGACGCGAGCGCTTTGATCACCCCCTGCTCC
>SKWQ01000029.1 GCA_007128855.1 Balneolales bacterium | reverse complement strand
TCCATGGGCTTTACGGGCCGCTTCAGCAACCTGGGCAATTACGGCTTCTGGTGGAGCTCCTCCCCATCCGCCCTGGAAAACACAGCCGATTACTACTACCTGTTCCATAATGATGGCAACATCGTGAGGACCTATTCTGATTTCAGAACCGCATTTTCTGTCCGGTGTGTGATGGATTAGGATTGTGCTAATACCAATTTCACACAGGGTTCCGCGTCAGAAATGCACTGATCCCGGCGATCATGGTGTGGACCTGCTCCTCCGAAATCTGACCGGCCTCCCCGGCCGAAGCCGCCTTGCGCACGGCCAGCCACTCCTCCACACGCTGCAGCTCGTCGCTGCCAAAAACGCCGTTTTCAGTCATTTCCAAAACAACCTGAGCCACCGGCAAGGCATTGCCCTGCTCATCCTCGATATCCAACCCGTTTTTTACCGCCAGTTTTCTCAGATGGGTTTCCAGCGTGGATCCGGCCAGCACGGCGGCGGCCTTGACATCGCCCCGCGACAGCTGCTGCATCGCCACATTCAGGAAGCCAGCAAAGGCCGGGGCATCAAAATAGACGGGATCCGCAACCGGCTGGAACCGGCCGTGACGGATATCGTCCCGCAGCGCCTTGAGCACCCCGAACACAAGACCGGTACGGTCTGGCACATCCTCCTGCTCCCCGGCGACCGCCGTGATGGCCAGCGTGTAATCGGATTCACTGCCGGATATTTTCCTCACCGTGGAGATCGCTTTGGTGATCAGCGGACCGATTTCCCGTCCCGCAAGTCCCGCGGACGGACGCCCGTTATCCATTCCCGAAATTTCGCGGTATTTCGAAAGTATCGCATCCAGTTCGTTGAGTATCTGTTCCAGATCCATGTGGGTACCCTTTATATCCTTGTTTCAAGCTCATGCGCCATCACTCCTCCACGCACCGGTCGGCCCGGCACGCCCATCCAACCGCTTCAGCGCCTCCTGGTCCTTCTTCGACAGATTTGCGACCACCAGGTCGTAGGAGTGGCGCGTCCATTCCCTGATCAGTTGTCCCGGCACCGGCCCGTCCAGCATGATGCTGTTCCAGTGCTTCTTGTTCATGTGGTAGCCCGGACGCACAAAATCGTACTGCTCCCGCAGCTCGGCCGCTCGTTCCGGATCGCATTTCAGGTTGATGAAATTGAATGTGTCCACATTCGTCAGGCTGTACATCTTGTCCATCACAAAAAACACCAGCGCATCCTCGTCAAAGGGAAACCGCTCCTCCGTGCCGGGCAGTGAGAGGCAGAATTCCCGATACTGTTCGATATCCATAACAATTGAATGTAGTTTTATCCTTGACAGGCCCTGGCTGTCCGTTGAGCTTATCCATAAAAAATCCGGACCATATTCCCCTTTTTCGACTTTGATGGCCGTGATCCGGAAACCAGGGTGATACAATAATTCACCATTAATATGGCCAATACCTTATTCAGTCGCAATCCTGAAAACCCTGATTTCTGCCGGGTGGATACGTCCGGACATCAAAAAGATCCCTTGAAACTGCTCCCCGTTCCTGCATATTTTCAAGTTTATTACACGGAAAAACCATATCCTCAAAGAATACTTCCAGAAAATTTTATACGGGTCGTCATGAAGCAGTATTTACTGTTTGCAATCCTGTTTGCAACCATACCATTTTGTCATCAGGGCTACGCTCTGGGAGCCGGATCCGGCAACCCTGGCGTGCGCACCGGTGATGTGGTCACCGACCGCGACGGCAACGAGTACCGCACCGTCTTTATCGGCGAGCAGGAGTGGATGACGCAGAATCTGCGCACGGCGCACTATGCCAACGGCGACATCATCCCCAATGTCACCGAAAGCAGCGACTGGGCCGCGCTCACATCCGGTGCCTGGGCCCACTACAACAACGACGACTATTTCGAGGCCAGCTATGGCAAACTGTACAACTGGCACGCCGTCAGCGATCCGCGCGGGCTGTGTCCGGCCGATTGGCGGGTGCCGACGCACGAGGACTGGAACATCCTGGAACGGAACCTCGGCATGCCGGAAGCGGACCTGGAGCGGACCGGTGTGCGGGGACGGGAAGAGCGGATCGGCGGCAAGCTCAAGAGCACCGACAGTCAGCACTGGCACGGACCGAACGAAGGTGCGAACAATGAAAGCGGCTTCGACGGACTTCCCGGAGGCAACCGGGCCGAATCGGGTGGTTTTGACGGCATCGGCAGCTTTGGCCTGTGGTGGACATCCACGGAAGCCGGGGCCGGAATGGCGTGGATGCGGATGCTCTCCCACGACAGTCCGCATGTCGACCTGCTCTATGCCGACAAGCGCTACGGCTTTTCCGTACGCTGCCTACGGGGTGAGATCGCACCGGCGGACAGGCCTGATCCGGTTTTGGCCGAAATCAGTACCGGGCTGGTCTCCGATATCACCGCTACAAGCGCGGAGTCCGGCGGACAGATCGAATCGGACGGAGGGGCCTCCGTGGCAGAACGCGGGATAGTCTGGAGCACCACGAGGCAACCAACCCTGGAAATCAACACAGGTATGACGCTTTCCGGAAGCGGCATCGAGCCATATCGTGCTGCGATCACCGACCTGTTGCCAGAAACCACCTATTACGTGCGTGCCTTTGTCGCGACCGAAGCCGGCATCGCCTATGGTGAGCCCGAATCCTTTACCACCCCGCCTGATGTCGCCTACGGCACGGCCAAGGATATCGACGGCAACAGTTATCGCACCATGCAGATCGGGGAGCAGGTCTGGATGGCAGAAAACCTGCGCACCTCACGCTACCGGAACGGCGAAGACATCACCTATGTCATGTCCAACAGCGAGTGGCAGGATCTCGGAGAGACCGAATCCGGCGCCTGGGCCTTCTACAACAACAACGCCGGGAACGAGCCCTATGGACTGCTCTACAACTGGTACGCTGTCAACGATTTCCGGGGACTTTGTCCGACCGGATGGCGCGTGGCCACCGACCAGGACTGGCAGCAACTCGAACAGTACCTCGGCATGAGCCGCACCGAGGCAAATACCACGGGGTGGCGCGGACAGAATGCCAGCGTCGGCGGCAAGCTGAAGGCCGAAGGCACCGAGTTCTGGCGCGGACCCAATGTCGGGGCCACCAACGAAAGCAACTTTACGGCACTGGCCGGAGGATACCGCTTCACCAGCGGGTCGTTCTCTTACCTGTCTTTTTTCGGATACTGGTGGACCGCCACCGAGGCCGATGCCAACACCGCCTGGCGGCGCCTCCTGTTCAACAACCGGGAGAGCATAAACCGGATGAACTACGACAAACGGTACGGTTTCTCGGTGCGTTGCGTGCAGAACTAATGACAGGCTGATCAGGATCTGATCATCACCCCCTCACCCCGATACTGCCATGAAGCTAACATCGCTCAAGAGCAATGTCATCATCGAACCGTTCCGGATCCGCTCCGTCGAACCGATCCGCTTTACCACCATTCGGGAGCGCCAAAAACTGCTTGGTAATGCATCCTGGAACCCTTTTCTTCTCAAAGCGGCCGACGTCCTGATCGACCTGCTGACCGACAGCGGCACCGGTGCCATGTCGTCGCGCCAGTGGTCGGCCATGATCGAAAGCGACGAATCCTACGCCGGCTCCTCGTCCTATTACCGGTTCGAGACGGCCGTGCGCGACATCACCGGGTTCAAGCACGTGATCCCCACCCACCAGGGCCGCGCCGCCGAGAACATACTCTTCAGCCTGCTGGTCCGGAAGGGCGACGTCATCCCCAACAACACACACTTCGACACCACCCGCGCCCACGTGGAGCACAATGGGGGGTTGCCGCGCGATCTGCTGATAAAGGAAGGGCTTGAACCGCTCACCATCCACCCGTTCAAGGGCAACATGGACACCGAACAGCTGGAGCAGACCATCCGTGAAACCGGCCGCGACCGGATCCCCGTCATCATGCTCACCGTGACCAACAACTCCGGGGGCGGGCAGCCCGTGAGCATGGCCAACGTCCGCGAAGTCTCACGCATCGCCCGCAAGCACGGCATCCCCTTCTTCATCGATGCCTGCCGGTTCGCCGAAAACAGCTGGTTCATCCGGATCCGCGAGGAAGGCTACCAGGACAAAAAACCCATCGACATCGCCCGCGAGCTGTTCAGCTACGCCGACGGATGCACCATGAGTGCCAAGAAGGACGGTATGTCCAATATCGGAGGGTTCCTGGCGCTCAACGACGACGCCCTGGCCCGCGAATGCCGCAGCCTGAGCATCCTCACCGAAGGCTTCCCGACCTACGGCGGCATGGCGGGGTATGACATGGAAGCCGTGGCGGCCGGGCTCTACGAAGCGCTCGACGAGGGCTACCTGCGCTACCGCATCCGCTCCACCGCCTACCTCGGCGAGAAACTGGTGGATGCGGGCATCTCCATCATCCAGCCCACCGGCGGACACGCCGTCTATATCGATGCGCGCCAAATGCTTCCGCACATCCCCCCGCTGCAGTACCCGGCGTGGAGCCTCACCAACGCACTCTATCTGACCGGCGGCGTGCGTGCCGTGGAGATCGGCAGCGTGATGTTCGGACTCCAGCCCGACGGCACCGAGAAACCCGCGCCCATGGAGCTGGTCCGGCTGGCCATCCCGCGCCGCGTCTACACCCAGAGCCATATCGACTATCTGGCAGAGGTCGTCATCCACACATACGGGCAGCGTAAAAAACTGGGTGGATACCGGATCGTCTCCGAACCCACCGTCCTGCGCCATTTCTCGGCCCGGTTGGAGCCCATTACCGCCGGCGCTGTGTGATCTGCCGGGCTTCCTCGTAGCGTCCGGCGCGGTGCAGCGCATCCACCAGGAAATCGGCAAGCAGTTCGTTGCCGGGATCTGCCCGGTGCCGTGCCAGCCATCGGTCGCAGAGCCCGTCCAGTGTCCCGTTCTTGCGGTGTAGCCGGATCAGCTGACGGTACGCCTCCTCCATATCGTTGTCGGCGGCCAGTGCGCGCTCCCATGCCTGCAGTGCCCCGGTGATGTTGTCGCCACGCTCATATATCTGTGCGATTCGCCGGTGGATTTCCGGGTCGCGCGGTGCACTGCGGGCCGCACGTGTGAGCATCGTCGTGGCCTGATCCGTATCGCCGGCTTCCAGCATGGCCTGGGCGGTCTGCTGCATTACCCACACGCTGCCGTCATATTTTTCCAGCAGCGCACGATAGTGCCGGATGCGATCCCCGGGTCCCGCCAGCGCCTCCAGGCGCCCGGCCATCATCTCCAGGTACTGCTCCCGGCGCTGCAGTTCGTCCTTGTCGGAAATGACCGGATACTGGAGCTGCATCTGTCCGGAGAGCTGCATCTGCGCTATTTCCCCGAATCTCCGGGTTGTCTTTTTTGTGTAGGCAAGCTCCTTTTCCAGCGCCCGGAGCAGCCATTCCGTGCTTTTTTCGGGATCGGCCTCCGTCATCGAGAGCACATACGGCGCCAGTCCGCTCAGCATCAGCGAGCGCTGTTCCATATCGGCCGCTGCCTCCCGGGCTGCCGACCGGTCGCCCGTCGCCCATAGCGCTTCCAGTTCGCGTTCGCGGACAGGCGCTGAAAGTCCGTGGTGTTCCCGTCCGGCCAGGGCCACCTGTTCCGCTTTTTCCGGTTCGCCCAGGTGCAGCCACAGCAGGGTCAGCTCTTCATAGGCCTCCGCACCGGTCCAGCGCTGCCCGTGGTCGGCGATCATCGCCTCGTACTGTTCGGCCGCACGCTCAAAATCCTCCG
>SKWQ01000253.1 GCA_007128855.1 Balneolales bacterium | reverse complement strand
TACAACATGATCCACCGCGACAAGGTGGAGGTGGAATTTCACAAACTGTACCGGCCGGAGGTGGCCGGACTCGGCACCACCATCTGGTCGCCGCTGGCATCCGGACTGCTCACCGGCAAGTACAACGACGGTATTCCCGAGGAGAAAACACGTCTGAAGGAGGAAAACCTGGACTGGCTGAAGGAAATCGTGCTGGCTCCCGGCAACATCGAAAAGGCACGAAAACTGACGGAGCTGGCCGGCGACCTGGACATGTCACTGGCGCGGCTGGCCATCGCCTGGTGCCTCAAAAATCCGAATGTCAGCACGGTCATCCTGGGCGCGAGCAAGATCGGCCAGCTCGAGGAGAACCTGAAAGCGGCCGATGACCTGGAGAAACTCGACGACGGCGTGATGGAGCGCATCGAGGAGATCCTGCAGAACAAGCCGAATCTCCCGGCGTTCTGAAAAATGCGCCGAATTGCCACGGTTCCGGCACCATGGCAAATATGTGGAATTGCAGCAACAATCAGGCCTTTATTGCGTATTAGGGACTATATGCATCATTCGAAGTAACGCTTCAACCCACATTACGCTTCATGCACCGACCGGCATCCAACCTGCTCCTGATCCTCCCGCTTGCCGGATTGCTCCTGCTTTCCGGCCTGACGGCCGTGCCGGACACGCAGGCGCAGTCGCGCACCGAGGAGGCCAAGGACCGCCTCGACGGCCGGAGCGATGAGGCGCCGGTCGTCCGTGCCGCACGCATCATCCTGCACATCGGAATCGATGTGATGCCGACCTTCTTCTATTTCCAGCCACTGTACGCCGACGAACCGCCGCTGCGCTACAACCGCTATCCCTACCAGGATCCCAACTTCAGCGGAATACGTACCTTTGACGAGGAGCGGCGGGGCCATCGCGGACTTTGGGACATGCAGGCCACCTTCTCCCTGCCGCAGACCTCGTGGGCCATGCAGCAGGCATCGGCCAGGGTCAAGCGGAACATCGGATACTGGAGCCTGATTGCCGGTTACGAATACCTGAAAGAAGCCGATGCACCCTACCCGATCCACCAGTCCGAATTCCTGTTCGAGCGCAAATTCCGTTTCCTGCCGCAGGGCGACGGCGGATTCCAGTTCGGTCTGCGCACCCTGCATCTGGACGGCGACATCTACGCCGGACCTGACTTCGGCGTCAACCTCGAGATCTTCCCCTGGCGGCCTTTCTCACTGGCCTACAACGCCAGCTGGACCTACACCACCTTCGCCGACGTGATCAACCAGCAGCTCGACCTGGGTATCCATGTCGATGCCTCCCGCTTCTTCTTCCGCTATCGCTGGCTGGATATCGGCGGTGTCAAATTCGGCACCTTTACCGCCGGCGCAGGGTTTTATTTCTGATTCGGACGCATTGCCTGTCCGGCCTTCCATCAGTCCCCGATCGCCTTGCGGATGCGGTTGAGCAGCGCCTCCACGGCTTCGTCACTGTCGGAAAACGGCTCAATGGCAATCTCGGAGAACCTTTTCAGGTCCGCCATCCGGAACCGGTCGTACAGATCGCGGCCCATTTCACTGTAATTCTCCCTGTATTGGATGATCTGCCGGTTCTCGCTTTGCCGGCTTTTGCCGGGCCGGCGTTCCGTGTGCAGCGTGTCGTCGGGACGGATGCGGTGCATCAGGTACAACGTGCCGTGAGTGGTCGGGTCAGGCCAGGGTAGTTCATCGGGCTGCATCCACCGCACCCGGGCATCAGGCGCATAATGGGTGTATTTCATGCCGGGACTGCGCGGGGCGTCGCCGCTCATGCCAGTCAGTTTGACGGAATGGGTGGATATGAGCCGAACCGGCTGGCGCAGCTCCTGCTCCAGCTCGGACTGTGTGATGTGACCCGGCCGCAAAATCGTGTAAGGTCTGATGGAAAGGTCCAGAACCGTGGATTCCAGTCCGTACTGGCACGATCCACCCTCGATGATAGGCACCTCAGACCCGAAATCCTGTCGGACGTGTTCGGTGCGGGTAGGACTCGGCCGGCCGGACGTGTTGGCGCTCGGCGCGGCGATAGGTCCCGCTTCTTCAATAAGCCGCAACGGGATGGGATGATCGGGCATGCGGATGGCTACGGTGGGGAGCCCCGCCGTGACAATGTCCAGCACCTCCGGACGCTTGGGCAGGATGAGCGCGAGCGGACCCGGCCAGAACCGCTCCATCAGCCGGCGCGCATCCTCCGAAATCTCCGCTGCCAGCGTTCCGGCCATGTCGATCGAATTGACATGCACGATCAGGGGATTGTCCGGCGGCCGACCCTTGAGTTCGAATATCCGTGCCACGGCATCGGCATTCCATGCATCCGCACCCAGGCCATATACGGTCTCGGTGGGAAATGCGATCACGCTCCCTTTTCGCAGTACTTCCGCGTACCTGCTGAGTGATATGTCGGGTTGGGTGTCAATCATGCCTGCTTTCTGCCAGATTTGTTTTATTGCTGATACCGGTTCGTTGGTCGCTTGAACTGCCATAATCCTGATTGCTCCAATGAGCAATCTTACAGAATACGGTTTTTTTGATTGAATATTATATCGTTCACACTGTTTCGTGCTGCTCTTTGGTAGCCGTAACACCGGCTGGCTGCAGTTTTCGCAGCATCTCCATGGCTGTCTGCGGATCGGGGATGTCCTGCACGACGAACCGCACCGACTTGTCTTTCTGCACCAGCTGGAACCGCCCGGGCCGCAGCGCCTCAAGCCGGCTCATCAGGTGCTGCAGGCCGCCGCTGTCGTAAAACCGCGCGCCCGCATCGGTGACGTGATCCGGACATTGCAGCCATATCCGTCCGGCCCGGATGGTCACCTTGTCAAGCCAAAGTTGTCCGGCCAGGATCTTGATGTGCGTTGCGGTGATCAGGTTTTGCGCCGCCTCGGGGAGCGGACCGAACCGGTCGATCAGCTCCTCGCGCCAGTCGTCGAGCTCTTTCTCATCAAGCGTGCCCGACAGGCGCCGGTACAGATTGAGCCGCTCCACGCTGTCGGTCACGTAATCGCCCGGGAGCAGCGCCGAATAATCGAATTCCACCGTGGTTTCGGGACGCTCCGGCGTGACTTCCACATCCTTGAACAGATCCGAAAACTCGGTCTCCTTGAGCTCGCGCACCGCGTCGTTCAGGATCTTGTTGTACAACTCGAAGCCGACCTCGTTCACGAAGCCACTCTGCTCGGCACCCAGGATGTCCCCGGCACCACGGATGTCCAGGTCGCGCATGGCGATGTTGAATCCCGAACCCAAATCCGAATATTCCTCCAACGCCATCAAGCGGCGCCGCGACTCCAGAGTCAACGACTCCATCGGCGGCGTGATCAGGTAGCAGTACGCCTTGCGGTTCGACCGCCCTACACGTCCGCGCAGCTGATGCAGCTCCGACAGCCCGAAATGATTCGCATGGTTGATGATAATAGTATTCGCATTGGCAATATCAATTCCATTTTCCACGATATTGGTCGATACCAGTACGTCGAACTTGTGGTCGTAAAAATCCAGGATGATCTTCTCGAGCCGGCTTCCCGTCATCTGTCCGTGCGCGAATTGCACGCGGATGTTGGGCACCAGTGAGCGCACCATGTCGGCGATCTCCTCAATGTTCTGCACCCGGTTGTGGATGAAGAAGATCTGGCCGCCCCGGCTTACCTCCTGCATGACGGCGTCGCGGATCAGGCGCTGATCGAAGCTGTGTATCTCGGTGAGGACGGGCTGCCGGTTGGGCGGCGGGGTGTTGATGACGCTCAGGTCGCGGGCGCCCATCAGCGAGAACTGCAGGGTGCGGGGAATGGGCGTGGCGGTGAGTGTAAGCACGTCCACCGTAGCCCGCATCTCCTTGAGTTTCTCCTTCATACTGACCCCGAAGCGCTGCTCTTCATCCACGATTAGCAGTCCCAGGTCCCGGAATTCGACGTCTTTGGATGCCAGACGGTGCGTGCCGATCAGGATGTCGACCTGGCCTTTTTTTGTGCGCTTGAGGATGTCCGTCTGCTGCGCCTTGCTCCGGAACCGCGAGATCACCTCGATGTTCACCGCAAATTCCTTCATCCGGTCGCGGAATGTCTTCCAGTGCTGGTCGGCCAGGATGGTGGTCGGCACCATGACGGCCACCTGTTTGCCGTCGAGAACGGCCTTGAATGCCGCCCGCACGGCCACCTCCGTCTTGCCGAAGCCGACATCCCCGCAGACAAGGCGGTCCATTGGCATTTCGTTCATCATGTCCGCCTTCACATCGGCAATAACTTTGGCCTGGTCCGGCGTCTCCTCATACATGAAGGAGGCTTCGAGCTCGGTCTGCATGGCGTTGTCGGGGGAAAAGGCCCAGGCCTGACGCGCTTTTCGTTTGGCGTACAACGTGATGAGGTCGCGGGCGATATCCTTGACGCGTTTGCGGGTTTTGGCTTTTTTGCGCGCCCATTCGCCCGAACCCAGTTTGGTCATCTTCGGAGCGGTGCCGTCCTTGCCGGAGTACTTCTGGAGCTTGTGAAGGCTGGAAACGTTGACGTACAGGGTGGAATCGTCCTGGTAGCGCAGCACGACCGATTCCTGCTCGGCGTCGCGCACGGTGATCTTGCGGAAGCCGGCGAATTTGCCGATGCCATGGTCCACATGCACCACGTAATCGCCGACGTTCAAATCCTTGAGCTCCTTGAAGGAGATGCCGCCGCGACGCACCGTGCCCCTGGTTTTTGGACGGTGGTAGCGGTTGAATATCTGATGGTCGGTGTAGACGGCCAGGGCCGCATCCGGCAAAATGAATCCACGGTGCAGTGTCTCCACGACGAGCCGGTAGCGGAGTTTGGGACCGGCCTCGCCGAGCAGCTCCTCGAACCGGGTGCGCTGGCCCTCGTTGTCACACAGGATCCAGGTGTCGATGCCCTGCCCGCTCAGGTCCGCCAGGTTCCTGCGCAGCAGCTTCACCGAACTGTTGAAGTCGGGCTGCGGGCGGGAGCCCAGGGCGAACTCATGGTCGGCGTCAAGGTCGGATGGAAGGGCGCCGAACAGCACGCGGGGATACCGCCGCACTTCTCCTGAAAACTCCTCCGGGGACAGATATCGCTCTGCGGGCAAACCGGTGGCACGCTCTTCCGCCTCATGGAACAGCCGGTTCAGTTCGGAGAGGATGCCGGGATAGTCCACGGCGGCAACGACCGCCTTGTCGGAGAAGAACGAAATCAGCGACTGGCGTCCGCCCCCCTCAAACGACTCCAGGTTCGGGATCAGGCGGATCTGGTCCAGAAACGCGACCGAGCGCTGGGAATCAGGATCAAATTCGCGTATTGAGTCAATCTCATTTCCAAAAAACTCAAGCCGGACCGGATATCCGCCGGCAAAGGGGAATATGTCGACGATGCCGCCGCGTCGGGCAAACTCCCCCGGTTCGTTGACGAAGGAGACGGATTGGTAATGCTGGTCGATGAGTTTGGCCGCCAGGTCATCCGGATCCATCCCGTGGCCTTTGCGCAGGGTGATCGCTGCCCGGGAGAACTGTTCCGGTGAGGCCATTTTCTCGAAGAGGGCTTCGGCCGGCGTGACGACCACGTACCGCTCCGATTCGCGGATGCGATCGATGACGTCGGAGCGTTGCGCCATGACCGCCGTATCCCGTACCCGTCCGGTGTCGTATGGTTTGGTGCCGCCGGGTGGAAAGTAAAGCGAGTTTTCCACGCCCAGCGTCTCCAGATCCGACTTGAGGAACTGGGCGCGTTCATTGTCGGAGGTGATGACGATCAGCGGCAAATG
>SKWQ01000195.1 GCA_007128855.1 Balneolales bacterium | reverse complement strand
TGCCCTACGACACCGGATCGGGGGAATTGCGCACCCACTATGCCGGTTTTTTTGACAGCGGCTTTGGCGGTGATGTCGCCGACGGCGGGGCCCGTGCCGTCCTGGAAGTGCGATCGCACGATGTGCCGTTCCTTGTGGAAGACGGGCAGACCTTTTTCCGCATGGTCTTCGAACCCAACACGGCCATGCCCGATTTCGTGTACGGCGAGGATCTGAAAAGCAACTATCAGGGACAATCGCTGAAGCTCGGCAAGCACTTCCGCGATCCCTGACACGAAAAGGCACAAACGGCGTCCACCCGAATAAATCTGATTTACTCACCTGAATTCTGCCATATCATGGATGAACATTTTCTTTTCTACGTTCCGCCGGGACAGATCGATCACGCCCGGCTCCAGTTCACGGAAGATGAAGCGCATCACATCACAAAAGTGCTGCGGAAGCAGCCGGGTGATATCGTGCAGGCAACCGATGGGGTTGGTAATACGATGGACGTCCGGCTGATCGAAGTGGACAAGAAGAAGGTGGCGGGGGAGGTGATCGCCACCTATAACACGCCGGCTGAACCGGACCGGATCCTGGCCATGGGCGTGATCAGGCAGCGCGAGCGGCTGGAGTTTGCCATCGAGAAGGCCGTGGAGCTGGGTGTGACAAAGATCGTGCTGGTCCACTCGGAGCATGCCGGCCGGATGGAGATCAAGTCCAGGCGGATAGACAAGACCATCATAGCCGCCATAAAGCAGAGCCGCCGGCCATGGCTGCCGGCCTGGGAGGAGCGGGACAGTTTTTTCGATGTGCTTGCCGCATACCGGGAGAGCCGCGAAGTGGTCATGGCGCATCCGGACGTCGAGGGGACCTATGAGTGGAAAGCGGAGGACACCCCGATGCTCCTGCTTGTGGGTCCGGAAGGCGGTTTTTCACCGAATGAGGTGGAGCAGGCCGTGGCATCCGACATCAAAATTATCAGCCTCGGACAGAAGAGACTGCGCACCGAGACGGCCGTCTGTGCCATGCTGGTCCTTGCCAATCTGGGAAGGTGAGCGTGGAAAAATGACCCGGGATGATGGCCGTGAAAAAAACGCCGGTGAAGAGAGAAAACCCCCGGGAATCAACGGCCCGGGGTTACCGACCTTGGGACGGTCACTAATTTCGCATGAAATCGTCCGCCATACCTTCACGGGCGAGAGCTTCATCCCGCATGGCCTTGAGATTCATCACCTCATCCCACAGCGAGAGTGAAATATTGACCATCGGATCCACTTCATCGTTGATGACGGGATAGTAGTACTCGCTTCCCCAGATCTGCCGTGCCAGGTCCGCTTTCATGAAACCGAATGGACTCTTGAGCTGCTCTTCCACATCGACCGGGTTGACGTAAAGCTTGTTGCCGTCATCAAAGTGGACGGTGCTTACCGTATCGGAGACAACCATGCCAGCGTCGACCATCCGCTCCCTGAATGTTTCCTGCTCGGCTTCCGACCAGTAGAAATCGGTGCGGAAGGCGTCGAAACGATCCTCCCACTTCTCACGGAACTCCGTACCCCTGCGATCGATGAAATCCCTCACAAAGGAGGTGCCGATGTTGTTGCGGCGCATCAGCACAAAGGCCTCGCTGGCAATATCGACGTCCACGATATGGTCGGGGACGACACCGCCGCCGCCAAAAACTTCGCGTCCGGCCACCGTACGGTAGCGGAGCGAGTCGGGCACATTGCTGATGAATTCACTGACATCGCCGCTGGCACTATCATCGCGGGTGTAGATTTCATAGGCATATTTTTCGCGCCCATCCCTGTAGGGCTTCTGGATCTCGCGTCCGCTCGGAGTCAGGTAGCGGGAAATGGTGATACGGACATTGCTTTTGTCGGGCAGTTCGTACTGCTGCTGGACAAGGCCCTTGCCGAATGTCCGGCGTCCGACCACCAGGCCGCGGTCATGGTCCTGAATGGCGCCACTGACGATTTCGCTGCCAGAGGCGGATCCCTCATCCACCAGGACGATCAGCGGGATTTCACGGTAGGGTCCGTTGTAGCGTGCGCGGTACTCGGATGTGAAACGGGCGTGGCGGCTTTCGGTGGCCACGAGCGTGGTGCCGCGCGGGAAAAAGTCGTTGGCCATGCGGACGGCCTGCTCCAGGTATCCGCCCGGATTGCCGCGCAGGTCCAGGACCAGCCGCTCCATATTATCGCGGCGCAGGTCCCTCATGGCGCGCGTGAATTCCTCGTGCGTGGTGGCGGCAAAACGGTTGACGCGGATGTATCCGGTCTTGTCGTCGAGCATGTAGGAGCTGTCGACGGTGTGGATGGGGATCTCGTCCCGCGTGATCTCGAAGTCAAGCAGCTGGCGGTTGCCCGGACGCTGGATCCCGACGGTCACTTTTGTGCCTTTCGGACCGCGAAGGCTGCGGACGACATCCTGCTCGCTGAAACCGACCGACGACTCGCCGTCAATCTTCACGATACGATCGCCCGACCGGATGCCGAGCTGGTCGCTGGGCCCGTTTGAAATGGCCGAGATCACGGTGATCGTGTCATCGAGTACCTGAAACTGGATGCCAACCCCCTCAAAACGCCCGGTAAACTCGTCCTGGATCCGTTCGCTGGTCTCCGGCTTGATGTAGACCGAGTGCGGATCGAGCGGACGGAACATGGCCACGATCGCATCCTCGACACGCTCATCAAGGTTTTCCTCAATGGTGGTGTTGTTCGCCAGGAACAGGTAGGCCCGTTCAAAATGGGAAAAGGACTGCCTCAGGGATGAGATTTTCAGATCTGCAAAGACAGTGTCGAGCGGAGTGCCCTCGATGACCAGCGTAGTGTCGCTCAGACGCCGGACGAATCCCCGCAAGCTGTTTTTGTAGAGCTCATCGATGCTGGTCTCGTCCACATGGTTCTCAATGATTTTCTGCTGGACTTCCGCGTACTTTTTGAGATTGATCTCATGTGTGTTGCTTCCCGCCAGCACGCGGTCGATTCCGGTAGCATAAAGGAGAGCAAGTACGATGACAGAAAACAGGGAAGGGGTGAGATAGCGTTTGAGACTCATTATATCGTATTGTTGTAGATGCCGTGTTTGCAGGATGCTGTGTCCGATAAACGGGGAGAGAGCGAAATCATATAACACTAACGGGAATAGCGCCCTGATTCTTACCCCGCTTCAAAAAATGGCACATGCCGATGTTATTTACGTTTCAGATGCCTGTTTCTGCATGAAAAAGGTTGCAATTCCTCCAAACACCTAATTAAACAAGATCACTTTCAGAAATCAAGTTGTTTTTTCAGTAAATCATTCCCGGAAAAGGAGATTGTCCCTGTTTCCACAAGTAACCGGCGGGATGGAAGGACGCGGTTGGATAGTGCCCCGGAGGATATAGCACGTCAAAGGATGTACTGGCTCAGATCCTTGTTGCGGATGATCTGCTCGAGCTGGAGATCCACGTAGGCCTTGTCAATGGTGATCTTGCCGCTGCTGATGTCATCCGGGATGGCGAACTGAAGCTCTTCCAGCACCGTTGAGAGGATGGTCTGCAGCCGGCGGGCACCGATGTTCTCGATCGAGGAATTGACTTCGGCGGCCACTTTCGCGATCTCGCGGATGGCATCGTCGGTGAATTCGAGGTCCACACCCTCGCTTTTGAACATGGCCGTATACTGCTTGGTCAGGGCGTTCCTGGGAATGGTAAGTATCTTGTAGAAGTCCTCCTCGGTGAGCGAATCCATCTCCACCCGGATGGGGAACCGGCCCTGCAGCTCCGGAATCAGGTCCGACGGTTTGGCCGTGTGGAAGGCGCCTGAGGCAATGAACAGGACGTGGTCGGTTCTGACCATCCCGTATTTGGTGGATACGTTGGATCCTTCGACAATTGGCAGCATGTCGCGCTGCACGCCCTGCCGGCTTACATCCGGTCCGCCGCGCCCGTCGCCGGAGGTTCCGCCGGCGATCTTGTCGATCTCGTCGATGAACACGATGCCGGAATTCTGGACCCGGTCGATGGCCTCCTGGTTGGCTGCGTCATGGTCGATCAGCTTTTCGGTCTCTTCGCTGAGCAGGATGGGCCGCGCATCGCGGATCTTCATCTGGCGCTTCTTGGTGCGGCCCCGGGTGAGGTTGCCGAGCATATCCTGCAGGTTCATTCCCATCTCCTCCATGCCGCCCGGACCGAAGATCTGCATCATCGGGTTGCCGGTGTTCGGCTGGACGTGGATCTCCACGTTGCGGTCCTCAAGCTCACCGTCGCGCAGTTTTTCGCGGAATTTCTCCCGGGTGCGGTGGTTCAGCTCCACATCCGTTGCGCTCTCTGGATCAAAGGAAGTATCGGTGGCCTGGAAGCCGGGGCGCCGGTCGGACGGGGTTTTCTTCATGGGGGGGATGAGCAGGTCCAGCAGACGCTCTTCCACCTGTTCGGTGGCCTTCTTCATGACGCGCTGCTGCATTTCGGATTTCACCATGGAGACGGCGATGTCCGTCAGGTCGCGGATCATGGATTCGACATCGCGACCGACGTAACCGACCTCGGTGTATTTGGACGCTTCCACTTTCACGAAGGGGGCACGGGCCAGTTTGGCCAGACGGCGGGCGATTTCGGTCTTGCCGACACCGGTGGGACCGATGAGGATGATGTTGTTCGGGACGATCTCGTCACGGATGGATTCGTCGGAGTTGAGCCGCCGCCAGCGGTTGCGCAGGGCAATGGCCACCGATTTTTTTGCAGCACCCTGGGCGATGATGTAGGTGTCCAGGGCTTCGACGATCTGTCTCGGGGTGAGGTTGCTGTCTTTCAAAAGGGGTGTCTGTTCACTCAATGTCAAGCAGGGTTAGATTGTGATTGGTGTAGATGCAGATATCGGCGGCTATGTGCAGCGACTGCTCCACCATTTCGCGGGCCGAAAGGGAGGGGGCGTTCTGCTTCAGGGCACGGGCGGCTGCCAGGGCATAGGATCCGCCGCTTCCGATAGACAGGATGTGGTCGTCCGGCTCAATGACATCGCCCTGTCCGGATATCAGCAGGCCGCGCTCCTTGTTCATCACGATCAGCAGCGCTTCGAGCTTGCGCAGGTAGCGGTCGCTGCGCCAGTCCTTGGCCAGCTCCACCGCGGCACGTTCGATGGTGCCGTTGTATTGGTTGAGCTTGTCCTCAAAACGTTCGAACAGGGTGAAGGCGTCGGCCGTGGACCCGGCAAATCCGGCCAGCACCTGCTTGTTGTACAGGTACCGCACCTTCTGGACGTTGGCCTTCATGACCACCTTGTCCAGGGTGGCCTGGCCGTCCCCGCCGATGCAGACCTTGCCATCGTGGACGATTCCCAGTACTGTCGTTGCATCAAGTTGAAATGCCATATTTCTCTCAGTTTTCCTTCTTTTCCTGTTCTTCTTTTTCCATGCGATGCTGCCTTGCGACCTCGATGGCCGATGGGAGGTGGGAGTTGTCTTCCTTGTTCACCTCTTTATCGCCGGATTTTTCATCACCGCCTTCCTTACCGGATTTGCTGTCAGCAGCCTGTTCATCGCGTTTTTTGTCATCCGCAGGTTTCTGGGGATCTGATTTTTGCTTGTCCTCCTTCTGGTCCTTCGCTGTATCCTTGCCCGGGGTGTCGTCTGCTCGTTTTTTGTCGTCACCGCTGTCAACGTCCCGGTTGTCGGATTGTTCTTTGGAGGATTTGTAGTATTTGGCTTTGGGATTGGGTTTGGACGCAGCCGGTTTCTTCCGTGTTTCTTCTTTACCGCCGGCAGCTGCAGATTTGCGCTGTGGCTTATCCTGCTCACCGGAGGCCTCGTCCTTCCGGCTGTCCGGTGTCTCCTTGCCGGCATCCTTTCCGGACCGTTGTGCCTGCTGTCTTCCAGCGGGTTTTTTATCAGATTGCGCGTCCGGACTTTTTTTGCCGGCGGGTCTGCCACGCTGTTGCGATCCGCGGGAACCGCCGCGCGCTCCACCACGACTATCACTACGTCCGTCTTCTTTTCCTTCTTCCCGGCCGTTGCTGTCATCCTTGTCTTTGTCACTGCCGCGACGCGATTCTTTTTTGAAGTAATCCAGTCCGGGATCGTCGCTTTTCTTGCGTGAGTCGGATGATCCGCGCAAATCGGCTTCGGTGATTGCTTTCTCAATCGGTTGATCGTTCAGCACGGCGTCGGTAATGTCGATCTCGGAATTATGCAGCATGAACTTGAAGTCGTTCATGGACATGGTGTCGTCAGACATGATGTAGATGTTGAGCCGGTATCGGAACAGCCATTTCAGGCGCTGGCTTATCCAACCCCTCTGCACCATAGATTTCAGGTAGGGATTCACATGAAGATCAAGCGTGTAGTGGCCCTTGTAGTTGTACTTGAATTTGGTGAGCCATCCTTCGATATCCGCATTGACCGTATTCTGCGACACGATACTGCCCGAGCCGCCGCACATCGGGCACACTTTGGAGACCGATTTGACCACGCTCGGCCGGATCCGCTGCCGGGTGATCTGCACAAGGCCGAAGTCGCTCATGGGCAAAAGGTTGGTCTTGGCCCGATCCTTACGGAATTCGCGCTTCAGCTCATCAAACACTTTCTTGCGGTTGGAATCCTCGCGAAGGTCGATGAAGTCCACCACGATGATCCCGCCGATATCACGCAGCCGCAACTGTTTGGCGATTTCGCGAGCCGATTCCAGGTTGGTCCTGAGCGAGTTCTCCTCCTGGTCGCGCTTGGCGGCGTAGCGGCCGGAGTTCACATCCACCACGTACATCGCCTCGGTCTGCTCGAAGATCAGATAGCCGCCACTGGGCATCTTTACCCGGGGACTGAAGACCGAATCCACGTCCCGCGAGATCTTCATGTAGTCGAAAATGTGCTCTGAACCCCTGTAGAGTTCAATGTTAGGCACCATATTGGGTGCCACCCGGGAGACGTAGGACTTGATCGACCGGTGCATCTTGGCATCGTCGATCAGGATGCGGCTGTAGTCCTTGGCAAAAAGGTCGCGGACCAGGCTCTCGGTCATGTCCATGTCCTGATGCAGCAGGGTCGGCGGTCTGGCATCCTTCAGCTTGTCCAGGATGGCCTGCCATTTGTCCAGCACATCCTTAAGATCCGCATGCAGAGACTCGTCGGACTGCCCCTCGGCCAGGGTCCGCACGATCACGCCGAATCCGTCGGGCAGCACAGATGAGATGCACGAGCGCAGCCGGCGCCGCTCCTTCTGGCTGCGGATACGTTTGGAAACGGCCACGTATTCGCCCATGGGGATGAGCACCAGGAACCTTCCGGCAACCGTGATGTTGGTGGACACGCGCGGTCCCTTGGAACCGATCGGTTCCTTGACGATCTGCACCAGCACTTTCTGCTTGGTCGCCAGCAGGGAGCCCATGCGGTTCTGTTCTTCGGTGACGGACCCGTTTCCGGATTTTTTTAACTTGCGGAGATCGTCGAGGGCCTTTTTGGGGATGGCGTCCTCGCCGTTGAGCATGATCAGATAGTTCTCGAGATGCTCACCGGTATCTGAAAAGTGAAGGAATGCATCCTTCTGGGTACCCATGTTGATGAACGCAGCTCGGATACCCGCCATAACCTTATGTACTTCAGCGAGATAAATACTACCAACAGTGCGTTGGTTTTCCGGGGATTCTATAAATAATTGGGCTAATTCACCATTTTCAATCAGGGCTACGCGGTTCTGATTTGCAGCCGCGTGTATTATGATTTGGTTTTTCATGTGGATTCCAGTTTGAAAAGCAGAAGATGCAGGAATCAAAAACCAAATCTCTGATTGGAAAAGCCGATGAATTTCTGATTATAGAAAAGGTCGAAAATGTGTTGTTATTTGACTCGTACATTCTGTTCTGCCAAAAAATCTTTTAGTGAAAATCGTTAACAGTTCTTACTAACATCTTCTTTGAAATCTTGCGGGTGGCCACGAATGCAACCCTGCTGAACCACCAAAGCTAACCGTCCAATCAGAGACACTCGAAGATGCGACTGTCCGAAACAACTTGTGAAGCGTCGTTCTGTCAACGCTGGGTACCGGGAAGGCTTTCCGCCGGAGTTACATAACTGTGGTATTGAACCGGCATTCCGGCGAAGAGCACTGCGTTATTTCTACCGGTACTTCGGTATGCAATATAATGCAAAAAATCGAATAATGACACTCTTAATTGCCCGTGACCTGAGGTTCGGTTTTAAAAAAACGCCGGACGTTCAGGAGGACTAATTCGCTGATTTTACATCAGTAACAAGTGGTGCCACCGGATTTCCGTTATTCCGAAACCCGTCGGATCTGCGCACCTACGGCGTTGAGCTTGTCCTCCAGGGTTTCATAGCCCCGGTCGAGGTGATACACCCGGAGCACCTCGGTCTCGCCCTCAGCTGCCAGACCGGCCATGACCAGGCTGACACTGGCACGCAGATCGGTGCTCATCACCGAAGCGCCCTTCAGAACGGAGGGTCCCTTGATGACCACCATGTTGTCACGGCGTTCCACATCGGCCCCCAGCCGAACCAGTTCGGGCACATAGCTGAACCGGTCCGGATAGATATGGTCGGTAACGGTGGATTTTCCATCGGCCAGGGCCATCATGGTGGCCCACTGCGCCTGCAGGTCAGTAGGGAAACCGGGATAAATGGCGGTCTGGATGGATACCGGGGGGATGCGGTCGGCCGAGCGCACCCTGATGGTACTGTCGGTAATCTCCAATCCCGTGTTCAATTTGCGAAAAGTATCGGTGAAGGAGCCGAGATCCCGTTCCAGGGTGTTGGTCAGGGTCACATCGGACCCCGGCAGCAAGGCGGCCGCGATCATGAACGTACCGGTTTCGATACGGTCCGGGGTGTTGTTGATGGTGCCGGGCTGGATGCGGTCCGTGCCTTCAATGGTAAGCACAGGCGTACCCACGCCGGAAATCCGGGCACCCAGGGTGTTCAGGTTCTCACACAGGTTCACCACGTCCGGTTCCATGGCGGCATTGCGGATCACCGATCGGCCTTTTGCCCTGACGGCCGCAAGCACCAGGTTGACCGTGGCACCGACGCTGCTCGGCGTCATGGTAAACGATCCGCCGGGAAGCCGGCCATTCGGTGCTTTGGCGATCACATATCCCCCATCCATCTCGATCTCCGCACCCAGGGCGCGGAACCCCTCCAGATGCAGGTTCACCGGTCTGGGTCCCCACGCGCATCCACCCGGAAGAGAAACCCGCGCGTAACCCGCCGCACCCAGCAGGGCACCGGTCATGTAGAAGGATGCGCGCATCTTCCGGACCAGGTCGTACGGGGCGACGTAGCTGTCCATTTGGGTCGGATCGATGGTCAGCTCGCGCTGGTCCCTGTCATAGGTCACTTCCGTGCCGGTCTCGGCTATCACCTTGTTGAAGGTGAAGATGTCGTTCAGGACGGGTACGTTGGTGATGGTGACGGGTCCGTCAGCCAGCAGGGCCGCCGCCATTAGCGGCAGTGCGGCGTTTTTGGATCCGCTGATGGTCATGGTGCCGTTGAGGGAAGAGCCTCCCTGTATAAGAAATTTGTCCAATGGTACCTCTGTTAAGTGAGTTCGAGCAAGTTGCGCCGGGGTACGGCTGTAAATGCTGCAAAAAAAGTTTAAAGTTGAAAATGGTGCAATTACGGGCAGTGCCCGTGAAAAATATGAGTCAGGTGAGATCGGTGCTGATGGTGATAAGGGTGTGATGCTTTTCCACCGAGGAGCCGGTCAGGCAGTGGATGGTTGTGATGCGGCCGCTGACGGGGGCACGAAGTTCATTTTCCATCTTCATGGCCTCCAATATGATAAGGGAATCTCCCTCCCTGACCTGGTCGTCTTCATCCACCAGGACTTGAAGCACTTTGCCCGGCATTGGTGCCGTGAGCACGAATTCACCCGGCGATGGATCCCTGCCGAAGCCCATTTCATTGAGGAGTTGCTGTTTTTCGTCCCTGATGCAGGTCCGGTAGAGTTGTCCGTTCACCTCAAAGAGCAGGTATCCGCCAGGCTGCTGTTCAAGGAGCCGGATGTGGTAGTTGGCCGTGCCGGTGCGCATATGGAACTCGCCTCCACCCAGGTCTGCCCAGTCAAAAGGGTAGGAACGGCCTTCCAGCTCGGCAACCTGCTTTTCAAGATGGTAGGTGATCTTGTAGCTTGTATCGCCGGATATGACCTGAAGTTTCATGCCGCTCACTTCCGCATGGCGCCCTGGCCCGATTTGGTGGCCCGGTAAAAAAAGGACTCCGGATGGTCGTTGTCGAAGTGCCGCACTTTTGTACCGGGATTGCCCGCATCGCTTTCGAACACTTCGATCATGTTTTTGTGCATGAGCGTGATCAGGTCGTCGCGGACCTCACCCGGGGTGAGCCCGGTCTCGCTGCGGATATGCTCGTAGGATTCCTGGAATATCAGGAGCTGGAGGATCCTGCGCTGGCTTTCGGTGATTTTGGACATATGGCTGAGGATGTGTTATTCCAGTTTGATGTCACCATAGGTGATCAGATTCCAGCGGTTGTCATAGATGAATAGCCGGTGGAGTCCGTTGTTCCTGCTGCGGGCATTGCTGAAATTGTTTCCGGGATCGAATTCGGCGGGATAGATACTGAACACGAGCATTCCGAATTCGAGCGGGCTCCGGTTGTGGTAGTAGAGGATGCGCCGCGAGCGTTCGTCGAAGATATCGTAGTAGGCGACGGCTTGCAGCCCGTTCACGGTGCCAACGCCGGTGACAAGCATCTCAATCTGCACCGGTTCGCCCCGTGTCGGATTCGGAAATGGCGGCACCTGTACTTCCACGTACCCCTGGAACATGGGCCCGATGCGCCAGTCGTCCTCGTCGCGGCGGATCACCTCGCCGTTCGGGGTCGTTTCGGTGTAGTTTTCCGGTGTCCGGAATGCCTGCTGTTCGAAATCGATCTGATCCTGGCTGCGGCTGCATGAAGCGAGAACGATCAGTGTGAGGACCATTGCGGGCAGCAGGATCCGGCTTGTGGATATCCGGCTGACCGGCGTCCCGCCGACTGTTCCAGGCATGACCCGGTTCCGGTCACCGCTGGTTCGCGGCATCATTCTGCCCGGCATCGATATGCTGTTGTTTGCTGCCTTCATGTTTCCGGACGGTTGCCGTTTTGGGGAACCTTTTCTTCTCCTTTTTCGTGAATTAATATGTAATTTGGATTGTTCCGGCCCGTGTGCGGACTTCTTTCAACCCTAAAATAACGAATTATGCTGGAAGTAATTGGCATTGCCAACTGCAATACCATAAAAAAAACAAAAGAGTGGCTATCCGACCAGGGCATTTCCTATTCGTTCCGTGATGTTAAAAAGGAGCCGCTGAGTCCAAACGAACTGGCGGAACTGGTCATGCGGGCGGGACTCGACACCCTGGTAAACCGCAGGGGGAGAACATGGAAAATGCTGGGCCTGGACGATAAGGAACTCTCCGACAACGATTTGTTCGAAGTTCTGTTGGAACGCCAGACCATGATCAAACGTCCCGTTTTGCGGCGTGGAGAAGCCGTTATGGTCGGGTTTGACGAGGACGCACTGAAAAGCTTTGTTGAGGTAGAGAACTGATGCGATATCACCTGCCGGTCGGATTGCTGTTCCTGGCACTGTTGCTGCTTGCGCTCACAGTTACGAATGAATTTGCCGGAAATCACTCCGACGGGACCCCCAATCCCAACATCCACGAACTCATTGATGCCAATGAGCGCATGACATACGAAGTGCGCTACGGATTTTTACGGCTCGGCGATGTCCATGTCTATCTTAAGCGGGATACGGTATATCGCGATACGCCGGCCGTTCACATGGTCACGGAAATGGTGTCCAACCGAAGGATCCCGCTGGTCGGCCACCGCGAGGTGCATTATCATAATTTTATGGCTGCCAACGATTCGATACCCTATGGACTCCGCTTCTGGCAGAACTCCATCCACAATGACCTCATGGAGCGTTACCTGTTCGACTTCGACTATGAAGCCGGACATGTCTACAGCTATGAGGAAGGTGAGCTGCTGGATACGCTGGAACTGGATGGACCGGCCGACGGCGGACCGGCGGTGATGTACTACTCACGGCTTTTTGCCGGCACCGACACGACCAGATACTACCCGATATATATTGACAACGAGAGATCCGAAATCCGGATGAACTTTTCCTCGAAGCAGGTCTCGTACAACTCGCCGGCCTTCCCGGACCGGCAGATTTCGGCGTATGTCATGGATGGGTACGCCGGGTTTGACGGCCCGTTCGGGTTTTCCGGTAATTTTGTCGGTCTCTTCATGGATGATGAACTCCGGATCCCGCTGGATGCACGGGTATCTATCTGGGTTGGAAGCGTGCGTGTCCGGCTGACGGAGTATGAACGGTTGAACTGAAGGAGAAAATGGATTCACTGAAAGTATTTTTCAAGCAATTATCACACGCAAAGGGACTGGAGCTGCCGGCCTATGCCACGCCGGATTCGGCCGGACTCGATCTGAGGGCGGCAATGGACAAGCCGTTGATACTGGAGCCCGGCCGTCGTGCCCTGGTGCCGACCGGGCTGCAGATGGCGTTGCCGCCGGGATACGAAGCGCAGATCCGGCCGAGAAGCGGCCTGGCCTTCCGGCACGGCATCACCATGCTCAATACGCCCGGGACCATAGATGCCGACTACCGCGGGGAGGTGAAGGTGCTGGCCGTGAACCTGGGAGACGAACCGTTTGAAATCAGGCACGGGGACCGCATTGCCCAGATGGTGATCGCGCCCGTGACGCGGGCCGTGATTACGGGCGTGGATGAGCTACCCGGCTCGGAGCGGGGGGAAGGCGGGTTCGGAAGCACAGGAACGCATTGAACAAACTGGCGCCATATCTGACCCTGTTAAGGAACAACCATCAGTTCCGCAGGGTGTGGCTGAGCCAGATCATCTCCAACTTCGGTGACTGGTTCGGGGTGATCGCCGTTTTCACCATCATCCTGGGTTATTCGGATTCCGAATTCCTGCTTGGCATGGTGATCGTCATCAAGTTCATCTCCTTTGCGGCTTTGTCTCCCTTTGCGGGATACGTGGCCGACCGGTTCGACCGGCGGATGCTGATGATAGTGTGCGACTTCGGACGGGGAGCGGTGGTCCTCAGTTTCCTTTTTGTGCGGGACCCGTCCATGCTCTGGCTGGTCTACCTGCTGACGGCGATGCAGATGGGGTTTGCGGCTGTTTTTGAGCCGGCCAAGCAGGCGTCGATCCCCAACATCACCACCGGGGACGATCTGGTAAAGGCAAACATCATATCCAACCTTTCATGGAGCGTCATTTTCACAACGGGGATGGGCATCGGGGGGCTGGCAACCGCATGGCTGGGCACTGATGCCGTTTTCGTGATCAACGGCACGGGATACATCCTGTCGACCTGGTTCATTTTCCGCGCCACGATTCCGCATGAGCGGAACGAAGAGACCATGCTGTCATTGCGGAACCCGATCCGGGGCATCATGGATGGATACCGGTTCATCTTTTCCAACTCGCACATCCTGCGTCCGGCACTGGCCAAGGGCACCATTACGTTTTTCCTTGGTTCGCTGGTGTACATGCTGATCCTGGTCTCCGAGGAGATCCTGATGATGGGTAGTGTTGGATTGGGGCTCCTTTATGCCGCGCGTGGCTCCGGTACGGCGGTCGGACCCGTAGTCATCCGGCGGTATTTCAGCGACGAGCGCAACTGGGTAATGATGATGGGTTTTGCCATGATAACGGCCGGCTCGTTTTACCTGATCATGGGGGCGCTGGAGGTGATCTGGCTGATGCTGATCCTGGTGTTTGTGGCGCACACGGCAAGCGGTGCCAACTGGGTTATGAGCACCGTCCTGCTCCAGAAACGTTCACCTGATGCATTTCGCGGCCGGATTTTCAGCTCGGAATGGCTGCTGTTCACCATGTCCCACGCCTTTTCTGTGACGTGCGCATCGCTCATAATGGAATACGACCTGCTCACCCTGCGCCAGGCCATCTGGCTGTATTCGGCCGGACTGGTGATTGCGGGGTCGATCTGGGTTGTTGTCGTGGGCCGGAGGGAGTCACGGTGGAACCGCCTCAATAAAATGCAGATGCTGCGGCGTGAGAGGCATCGTGAGCAGGCAGTCCACCCCCGTTGATTTTCAGGAGTGGCTCTGCGTTAACAGTGGATTCCGGTTCCGCTGCCCGGGGCAAGGGTTAAAAAATGTATGGACAGGACAAAAAAATAGCAGCCAGGTAAGGTGACCGGCCATAACCTGGCTGCCGGAGTTCATGAGCAGTTGACACTTTGCTGCTATGAGAGATGCTACTTCTTGATGTGCTGCTTTTTGAGGTACTGCTATCAGAGGTACTACTTTATGAGGTACTGCCTTAGCCGTCTGTAAGAATGCCTTATGCATGTTGCTTACACTTCAAGGAGGGGCGAAGGGCCGGTTTGTTACAAAAAAAATCCGCCCCGAGGCAATTATTCCGCCTGAGGCAATTTTCCGCCCGTTGTAATTGTTTGGCGCTGAATTAATTATCCCGATTGAGGTAATTGTTCGGTCACAAGGTAAGTGTCCCGATGCAAGTAGCCATGATGCAGTTATTCAGCACCGAGAATCTTGGCCTTGCGCGCGGCTTCGTCCACCGCCTTGATCAAGGTGACACGAATACCGCCCTCTTCCAGCTTCAGCAGGCCGTCGATGGTACAGCCGGCGGGTGTGGTCACATGGTCCTTGAGGATGGCGGGATGCTGGTTGGTCTCGGCCACCATGCGCGCCGCCCCCAGACAGGCCTGGGCCACCAGGGCCGTGGAGACATCACGCGGCAGGCCGCATTTGACCCCGCCCTCGGCCAGGGCTTCGATCACGACATAGATGAATGCCGGACCGCTGGCGCTCAGTCCGGTCACGGCATCGAAGTATTTCTCATCCAGCACCATGGTCTTGCCGACCGCACCGAAAAGTGCTTCTGCAAAGCGCACCTGATCCCCGTTGGTCTTGTTGCCTGAGGCCAGGACCGTCATGCCGGCGCCGATTTCGCAAGGGGTGTTTGGCATGGCACGGATGACCGGGACGGGAATTACCAGTGCTTTCTGAAGCTGCTCAATCGTGAAACCGGCCATGATGGAGATCATGAGCTGCCCGGGATTGATGGCTTCGCGGATGGATGCGATCACTTTCGGGGCAATCTGCGGTTTCACGGCCAGCAGGATGATATCGGCCTCACGGACCGCCTCTGCATTGTCCGTCGATCCCTTCACGCCGAATTTTTCATGGAAGTAGGCCACACGGGAATCATGTTTGGCCGTGACGTATAGCTGCTCTTTTTTAAGCGTTCCGGTGGAAAGCAGCCGGGTGACAAGCGTTTCACCCATTTTACCGGCACCTATGATGGTGATTTTTTTTCCTTTCAGCATGTAGATGTACCTGGACAGGTCAATGAATCTGTTTGAGTGCCTGCAGGACCTGGTCGCCCATGGCCGAGGTCGACAGCACCTTGCGGGCGTGACGGCTCATGTCCTTGCAGTTGTATCCGTCGTCCAGGACGCGGCTGATCGCCGTTTCAAGGTCCCGGGCGGCTTGCTCGTGATCAAGCGAGTAGCGGAACATCAGAGCCACGGAGGCCAGGGTGGCCAGCGGGTTGGCGATGCCCTGTCCGGCGATGTCGGGGGCCGATCCGTGGACCGGCTCGTACATTCCAGGTCCGTCGCCAAGACTGGCCGAGGGGAGCATACCGATCGATCCGGTGAGCATGGCCGCTTCGTCGCTCAAAATATCCCCGAACATGTTCTCAGTGAGGATGACATCGAACTGGGACGGATTACGGATGAGCTGCATGGCGCAGTTGTCCACCAGCATGTGCTCCAGGGCAACATCCGGATACTCGCCGGCAATGCGCTCCACGGTCTTGCGCCAAAGCTGGGAGCTGGCCAGGATGTTGGCCTTATCCACCGAAGTTACCTTTTTGCGGCGTGCGAGTGCGGCTTCGAATGCGGCCCGGGCGATGCGCTCGATTTCGGGGACCGAATAACGCATGGTGTCGACGCCGACTTCGATGCCGTCCTCTTCCGTAATGCCCTTCGGCTGCCCGAAATAGAGTCCGCCGGTGAGTTCGCGCACCACCAGCATATCCACCCCGTCGACCACCTCGGGACGCAGGGGGGAGGCATCTTTCAGTGAATCAAAGACGGTGACCGGACGCAGGTTGGTGTAGAGTCCGAGCTCCTTGCGGAGCCGCAGCAGGGCTTTTTCCGGACGTTTTTCGGCAGGATTGCTGTCCCATTTCGGACCGCCGACCGCGCCCAGCAGCACGGCATCGGCTTTGAGGCACGCCTCGACCACCTCGTCCTTGACGGGTTCGTTGCAGCTGTCGAGACTTGCGCCACCGACCAGGTAGGTCCCGGTGCGGATGCCCATTTTGTATCGCTCCGACAGGTAATCAATAACTTTTTTGGCTTCTGCGACCACTTCCACACCGATGCCATCGCCGGGAAGCAGTACAATAAATTTGCTCATTTTATGGTGAAACAATAAGGTTCGTAAGGATAGTGATTCCGCCTCAGATCATCCCGTGTTTGGCCGCGTATTTGAAGATACCACCGGCTTCCACAATTTCAATGACGTCGCCGAGCTTTTTGAGCGGATAGCTTTTTCCGGTGGTCAGGTTTTTAATGATGTTGAGCTCGCCGTCGATCTCCACTTCGTCGCCGGTGGATATGTTTTCGACCAGGTCATCGTGGCTTTCGTAGGGGATGATGAAGCCGCCGTCCACGGCGTTGCGGTAGAAAATGCGGGCATATCCGGTAGCAACCACCGCTTCGGCGCCGGCCTCCTGGATGGAGAAAGGGGCGTGCTCCCGGGAGGAGCCGCATCCAAAATTCTTGCCGCCTATGATGACCTTGAACTCCGACCGGAACTTGTCCGGCGCGGTGAAGGGGATTCCGCCGTGTGGAAGGCCGGACTCTTTTTCCGGAACGCCGGAGAGTGAGTAGCGGCCGTAGAACCGGCGCTCTTCGGGATCGTCCAGACTGTAGACAAGGTGTTCGGCGGGGATGATCTGGTCGGTGTCGATGTCGTTGCCTACGACAAATGCTTTTCCTTTGATGGTCTTGTTCATTGTGTTACTATCGGTTTGTCGGAAATCCAGTTTTGGATTCAGGAAGTTTAGATAATGTGGTGTCGCTGGCCGGCACGGCGGTGCAAACCGGAGCCGTCAGGCCGTCATGGTAATCAGGCGGCCCGAAAGGCAGCGTGAACCGGCCTGATAGCTCTTATGGCGTGCCTCCGGCCGATATGTCCTGCTCGACCGGCAGGTACTCGCGCGGATCGGTGATCTTGCCGGTGATGGCCGATGCGGCCACGGTGTAGGGCGATGCCAGGTAGACCTGCGCCTTTTTTGAACCCATGCGTCCGGGGAAATTCCGGTTGGTGGTGGAGATGCAGATCTCTTCGCTCTGCAGGCGGCCGAAGGTGTCGGAAGGTCCGCCCAGACAGGCCGCGCAGGAGGCCTCGCCCATGTGGGCGCCGGCCTGCTCAAAGATGTTCCAGAGTGTTTCACCGTCGAAATACGTGGTCTTGAGCTGCTCGCGGACCAGCGTGGTGGCGGGAACGACATACGTCTCCACCCCGACCTGATGGCCTTTGATGATCTTCGCTGCCGCTTCGAAATCCGTTATCTTGCCGCCGGTGCAGGAGCCGATGTAGGCGCGTGTGAGCCGGGTGCCGCGGACTTCGGTGACCGTCGCCTTGTTGTCGGGTGAGTGCGGTTTGGCCACCATGGGCTGCAGATCGGCGCTCTTGTAGCGCCGGACACTGTGGTATTTCGGGTTCGGATCGTTGTAGAGGGGCGTGAAATCGTAGTCGGTGCGCTGGCGCACGTAGTCGAAGGTCACCTCGTCGGGTTCGATGACGCCGTTCTTGCCGCCGCCCTCGATCACCATGTTGGTCAGTGTCATGCGGCCCTCCATATCCATGCGCATCACGCCGTCACCGGCGAATTCCATCGCACGGTACGTGGCCCCATCCACCCCGATGTCTCCGATGATCTGGAGGATGAGGTCCTTGGCCATGATGTACGGCGGAATCTCCCCCTCGAAAATGAACTTCATGGTCTCGGGAACCTTGACCCAGAGCTTGCCGGTGCCGAGGATGAACCCGGCGTCGGTGTTGCCGATGCCGGTGGCGAACTGTCCGAACGCGCCGGCGGTGCAGGTGTGGGAGTCGGTGCCGAAGAGCACGTCGCCCGGCCGCGTGAAGCCCTCCTCGGGCATGGCCACGTGGCAGACGCCTTTGTAGCGTTCGGTGCCCACGTCATAGTAGTGGGGCAGGTCCTGGTCGGCCGCAAAGGCGCGCAGGATGTCGATGTTCCGGTTGGCGTACTTGTCGTTGGTGAAGATGTAGTGGTCGGGGATGATCACCACCTTGTTCTTGTCCCATACGCGGGCATCTTCGCCGAATTCGCGCTTGAAGATGCCGATGGTGGGCGGACCGCAGACATCGTGTGTCATCAGGATGTCCACGTTTACCCATACGGTTTCGCCGGCGTCGACGTGGGTGCGGCCGGATGCTTTGGCCAGGATTTTCTCGGTTAAGGTCATTGACATGGTTGCAGTCGGTTAATTCAGTCTGTATTTACGTTTAGATTCATGTACGGTTGAAGTACTCGTAGAGGGATTCCTGGGTGAAGGAGCTGCCCATCTGAGTTATCCCGTTACTGGTCGGTACCGGATGTTCATTGTGCTCCCGCTTGTCCTGCGGACCTTCTTCGGCCGATTTCGGCGGCTTCCATCCGTTATTTGCCTGTTCGCCGGATGGATGCGACCCGTTCTTCCGGAACCCGTTGGCAGCCATTCCGACAAGATCCTCATCCACCACCACTTTCTTGTGGTCGGCGATTACGATGAACGCTTCGTAGGCGTCGTTCATCTCCTCTTTGGAGAGCTCATAGCCCAGTCTCTGCAGACGGGCGCCGAGGGCGCGGCGTCCCGAGTGCTTGCCGAGGACGATGTTGTTGGATGCGAGTCCGACCGACGCGGGGGTCATGATCTCGTAGGTCTGCGGGTTCTTGAGCACGCCGTCCTGGTGGATGCCGGCTTCGTG
>SKWQ01000185.1 GCA_007128855.1 Balneolales bacterium | reverse complement strand
TAGGGTATGGTCTGTCCGGTCGTGTTCTCCACCCAATCGACGACATTGTTGGCCGCGTTATTGGTGAAATTCGCTTGTGCGGCCACTTCCAGTGCCCAGTCAGTCGGATAAACCGGAGCGTCCTCATGTTGCCCGACAACGATCTTGCCATCCACCAGCCGCTTGTCCAGATCCACTGTGATACTGTCGAACTCTACGGCCATGCGGGCCATCAGCCATCCAATGTAGACCGTTCCCTTTCCGCTCCAGGCCTGGCCGTCCGCCGTCGCTTCGGTCACGATGACTTCAAATTCGCCATTCAGTCCAGCGTAAAGCGTGTCAGCCGCAGCAAGCACACCTGGTGTGACCGGCTCCGGATCGTCCTCTGCTTCCTCTTCCAAACCATCCTCCACGGGCTCTTCGTCACCGGGTACCTCGGTTTCCGGGATCTGAACCAGGAACGTTCCGACCTGGGCAAACCCACTGTTGTCTTCCACGTAGGGTTCCTCATCCAGGCTTACCGCCTTCACGCTCCAGGCGTAGTGGGTGGTTTGGTCCGGCAGATCGAGGTCCACCGGCCACAGTGACTGCGTGGTTGCCATCACCTCCTCTTCGATGACCGGATAGTTGACGAAAAAGGCCTGAGTCGGCGATTGCGGCGGCAGAATTTCGGTCACGGTCAAAATGTACATCACACCCATTTCCGCAGGCGGGGCAGGTGTCACCGGGGTCCAGGTGAACTGGGTGGAGGAAAGCATTTCGGGGGTGAGGGTGACGTCGCCGGTGGGATAGATGAGCTCCGGCGCCTGGTAGCTGGTTATGCGCATCGGACGGCAGACTTCCTGCGGGGTGGATATGGTCTGTCCCCTGAGGTCGGTCAGCGATACGCAGAATTCGTAAAAACCTGCAGGCAGCAGGCCCGTTTGCGCGATTCTCCGTTCGATGCTGCCCGAAAAACCGAGCGCGTCGTAGGTGATGATCTCATCCGCCAGGAACACATCCGACCCCAGTTCGAGCCGTTTGGCAGGGACCATGTTTGTTCGTGTTTCCACCACGGGCCGCCCGTCCTGCAGGATCCGCACGCTGATCCGGTATTCCAGTCCTTCAAGCCGCGGATCGGCATTGGTCACGGTCAGCATGGCCAGTTCCGTGCGGTTGACCCAGTCGGCGATACGGGGATTCGGGTTGGAATCAACGTTCAGGTCGACACGTACCTGGGCCTCCACCACATTGCTGATTAGCAGAAGGGAAAAGGTCAGCGCGAAAAGCAGGCGTTGAGCGGTTGCGAAGCTGGAAGTGTGCATAATCATCTCTCAGAAACGGGATTGGAGTGAAATCTGAAACCGGTTTTCAAACAGGGTGGCATCGGGACGTGCCGTGCCGTACCGGTAATTCGAGGTATTCCATGAAAAGCTCAGATCGGCATAATCCGTGATCTTGTAGGTGGTCCGGAGCTGGAGACGCAGCCGTTGATCCGCCGTGAACGGCTCGCGCGAGATATTGGAATAGGTGAAGCGCATTGAAGGGACCAGGCGCCGGTCATAGAGCTGATAGCGGGCGTTGATGCCTGAGGTGATGATGCGGATCTCCGAAAGAGGCGTATTGTTGGTGAGGACCATCCCCATGACACCCAGGCTAAGTGGCCGGTCATGGAAAAGGAGCTGATAATTTCCGCTGGTGCTCACCGACGTCGTATTCTGGAAGCTGCCGGTGAATAGATTGAATTCGTCGAAATGGCTGTAGCTGACCGAGCCGGAGATAACATGGGTGTGTGCGTCTGTACGGATCTGATAGTTTGGACTCAGGGCCACCGTGTTGTTGATCATTTCAATGCGCAGCGTATCCAGCGTGACATTGTTGCGGAACCCGAAATTGGCGTAGTTGGCATTCACCGAGAACGCTTCGGTAAACTGACTGAATACGTTCAGGTTCAGGATGGTGCGGTTGGTCCGGTCAAGATTGGTATCATACAGGTTGTTGGTCCGTATGCCGAACGATCCGTTCACGGAGATCCGGTTATCCCGTAATCTGATGCCGGTATTGAGCTTGTAGTCGATCAGGTCGCGCTCCATCACGCGGTAGCCGGCGGATTGATAACCGGGGCCGACAAAGCGCACCTCACCACCAATGGTGAACGCCTCACTGCGCCATTCCAGGGAAGTGACATTCGACCAGTCGGCATTGGTGGATGCGTTTACGCTCATTAGGCGACCCGCGAAATCCAGCACCTCATTATCGTAGGGACTTTCCGGACCGAGCAGATCAAAGGTGTACGCCGAGCCGGCCAGTTCGGTGCGGAAGAGAAGGGAGGATGAGAGACGGACCTGGAGCAGCGGTGAGAAGGTGATACCCTCGGCCGGCCTGACGCCCGGTGATGCGGGAGCGATGGAGGTTTCGTCATCGGACACCTTCACAAAATGGAGGACAAAGCGGGTGCCGTCTTCCGGACCGTAGCCGATGCGGGTGGCAAGGATGCGCTGTTCGTAAGCGCCGGCCACATTATTGAACGGGTCGTAGTCCACCCCGATCTGTGACTTTCCGTAGTTTACGGTAAACAGGAAATGGCCCGGATCCAGCTCCATCCCGGCGCCGAACATGGCGATGTCGCCGGTGGTGAGATCGGAATAGTCCGGGATCTGCGTGCCGAGGAACCCCTGGATCCAGCGGTAGCTGGGATTGAAATGGATATTGTTGCGAGGATTCTGGATGTAGTCGATGAGGCGTTCATCCGGACGGGAGGGCAGGTGATAGGTGTTCTGACCGGTCGTAATGTGGACCGAAAAAGGCATCCTGAAATGGCGTCCCGCTGAAAGCGTCGCATCAGCCGTCAAACGTGCCAGGTTGTCGGGATGTCGCGGACGGAATGTGGCGTAGTTGGATTCGGAAAACCGGTACGCGTCATAGCTCAGGCCAAACGACCCGGTGAAAGTGAATGGGGAAACCGGCTGTCCGGCCGCGGGAACGGCCAACAGCATCGTTATCAGGATAAAGAATCCTGCCAGAGTGTGATTCATGGACAACCCTCCAAGTTCCGAGTCGTTTAAGACCGGAAATCCTGCAAAACAATTGATTTTGCAGAGCCAGCCTGCATCTTATAGTGTGATAATTAGAATGGGACGAATGTATAAATAAATTTACATTTGTGCACAAATTCTTAATAAAATTTAACATCCATCACACGGATGCAAGCCGGATTGGCATGAAAACAGGGAATTCGTCTACCGGTTACGTCTGTTCAGCCGGTAGGAGCATGATGATAAATCTGAGCCGGTTCAGATGCTACATTGCGTTCTCGATTTGCTCAAGCAGAGTGAAAATCACGTCATAAAGCTGCCGGCTGCGGTCGGCGACAGCGGAAGAGACATCCTCCCAGTCCGAGGCCCGGTCGAAGTCATGCCCTTTGCGGTACATGTTGGCTGCCGTGACGATGAACATGCCGGCGGTGGACGTGGTGAAGCGTCCGTCCGTGACCGATCCGTCGTTGTAGCTGACCGAGCTGACGATCCTCTCCCCGTCTTCGATGTGATATTCAAGCGCACCCCGGAGCGCGCTGTCGGAGAGCTCCCCGATCAGTTCGGCGATATCATCCCGGTGGCGGTCGAGGTACATGGGCATGCCCTCGCGTTCGCGGTCCAGGCCGTATCCACCCCCGAGATGGTTCAGGAACTGGTACCAGTCGTATACGTTGACGGTTTCCGACGCGGCGCGGGTCCCGTCTTCCGTGAAGGCGATTTCTTCGGGCATTCCCCAGGGTTCGGCGAGAGGCGCGACGGCCTCGAGCATGGCGGCGGTCCGGTCAAAGACACGGCGCGAGGTTTCGGCATCGTCATCATCCCCGAACATGTAAAGGAAATCGTACATGGCTTTTTGGCCGCGGATCAAGGCACCGACCGCATCCAGCCGCCAGGTGGTTCCGTCGCCGAAATCGTAGATGGAGCGGCTTTCATCCCAGGCCTCGTCGAGTGTTTCGGCCGCAGCGCGATAGATCTGCACCATGTCGGCCGGCGTATGGCCCATGTGGTGGCCCAGTGCGGCCTCGGTGAGCACGCCCATGTCATCCTGTCCGCCGGGTTTCTTCCAGACAATCCAGGCGTAGGCGTTGGCGTGGATGCCGCCCAATCCGTAGCTCATGCTTTTGTGGTCTACGGATCCATCGGCGTGGGTGAATGCGCCATCATTGAAACGCTCGTTCATCAGATAGCGTCCGGGCGTGACCAGGAAGTGCGATGGCTCGCGGTTCAGGCGGTTGTAAAGGACCTCGTCCTCTTCGAAGCGTCCGCTGCGATGGTGGATGTGATAGGCATAGACAAGATGCGGATAGACGGAGAGGTCGACATCGCCGGCAGGTGAGTAAACGCCCGCATCCTGTTGAAGATGGGAGGATATGCGTCCGTCTTCGTTGAAATGGCTGTCGATCTGTTGCACCAGTGACAGCCACTGCTCCGCCCGCTCCCGCATCTTTTCCGGGTAGAGTTCGGGTCGATAATTCTCGTTGCCGAATTCGGATGTGCGGGAGACCGTGGCGATGATGGAAATCGCGTTCAGGTAGTTGCTGTAGTCGCGCACATGGAGCCGGCTGTCATCGAACGCGGCCTCCCCGTCATCGCTGACGGCTACCGGGATCAGGGTTTCGGGTGCACCGGAACGTTCGCCGGTATCGGTGGTGCGGTCAGTTTCGGTGTCTCCGCTGCATGAAACGGTCAGGGCCAGCAGGGCCATGATTGTGAGGGAGGGGAGTCTCAGTACAAACAGGGTGGATTTAAAGTCGGACGCAGTCATTTTGAGGGATTCATTTAATGGTCGGAGTAAGAGTCCCTTGATTGGCCGGGTGCCTGTTTGTTTCAAGGGCTGGCATGAAATATTGGTTTGGCCGGAGTGCTCGGATTGGCCGGATGTCAGAACTGGCCGTTAGAGTGCCGGATCCGTGGCAAGGTGCGACGAATCCGGCAGTTCCAGATTGAAGGTTAAAAAATGAATTTCCCGATCAGAAGGAGAAACCGGCGACCAGGGAGATGACACGGTTTTTGGAACTTTCACCGTCAAACACATCGGCAAGCCCCAGCGAGTAGCGGGCCTGTACGTTGATCTTGGAGACCATCAGGTTAAAGTCGGCGCCAAGCCCAAAAATCAGTCCAAAATCCATGGATTCGACGTCATCGCTGATGTCCTCGGTAACAGTTTCCCCCATGAAGGACATTTCCGTTTCGGCGTTCAGTATGAAACCGGCATAGGGTCCGGCCACGAAATGGGGGCTGAATGGGCCCGGAGGGCCGAAATTTATTTTGGCCAGGACCGGGATCTGCAGGTAGTCCAGTTTCATGGTCGCATCCGCTGTCAGCGTCATACCTTCAATTGTCTCGCTTACATTGAAGGTCGTACCCTTCTGAGAATAGTAAAGTCCTGTTTCCAGTCCCACAGGGACCATGGGAAAACCAACGTCGAGCACGGCGCCGATCGTGAAGCCGGTCCGCGAATCGTTATCATCAAAATCGTCGAAACTGATGTTGGCGATGTTCACCCCGCCTTTTATTCCAAAATTGACCAGTCCCTGTGCCTGGGAAGCGCCCGGCGTAACGGAGAACAGAAACAGGCCGGCAAGAACAACGGTTAGCGTAATCTTTTTCATAGTCTGTGGATTTTTGGGTGGGGGATGACGGCATCCATGGGAGCATGTGTCATCTCGATAATCATTAACAACATGGCGTCATGATCTGCCATCACTCAGGATACATCAATACCACAATTTTGGCAAGGGCAATCTGGACCGGCCACCGGAACGAATTTTCCCTCTCCGGTGTAATTGAAAACAAGTACTTAAAGTCAAGCACATCTGCCTTGAACCAAAGGACTGAAAAGTTTGGATGATAGGTCAACTGCAACGAAAACAAGGAAGTCATGAAGGATCTTAATCT
>SKWQ01000014.1 GCA_007128855.1 Balneolales bacterium | reverse complement strand
TTCCTGGACGCGCTGGTCCTTCATGTCTTCGGCCTGGAGCAGGAGCTCGTCGGCAGTGTTGTTGGCGCCGGTGATGCCGCTGCAGGATGACAGGACCACGGTAAAGGTAAGGGCTGCGATAAGGGAGAGGTTCTTGAAAGATTTCATGGCTGTATGAATTTAGATGAGCTTACTTGAGAGAGTGGGTTATGACATATGTCAGTCAGGACGGACACGGATCATGCGGAATTTTTCACCGCCGCTTTCCTGGACGCGCTGGTCCTTCATGTCTTCGGCCTGGAGCAGGAGCTCGTCGGCAGTGTTGTTGGCGCCGGTGATGCCGCTGCAGGACGACAGGACCACGGTAAAGGTAAGGGCTGCGATAAGGGAGAGGTTCTTGAAAGATTTCATGGTTAATCCTCGATTAATTGAGCTTTATGTTGAGCTTTGTTTTGTTGTTTAGATTCAATAATGTGCAGGACACATTTTTCTGCTTCATAACTAGGAGTAATAAATACATCATTTGTTACAAAAAATTTCGCATTTTTTTAAATCTGGTAAACCTGTTTGAAAACGATTTGTATTATTATAAAAAATTAATTGAAATATAATGCAGAAAAATGTTATGTGGCAACGAAAAAATCATTTGTTTCTCGATTTTTTCAAGAGATTATCCGAAAAATTTGAAATTAGAAAGTAACTTTGGATAAATTGGCACATCTGCACATTTTGTAAAATGATTTACAAAAACGATATAACAAAAGTAATAACAGCGTCTTGTCAACTATTACCTCTGATTATTCCGGCTTGATTGACGCCATCCTGCGCGATGACAGGGCAGCGGTGGATGACCTGTCATCAGACTTGATGAAAAGAGTCATCATATATTTACGCATACGGATGGGAGCTCCGGAGAGCATAGCAGAGGAATGTGCCTATCAGGCCTTTTCAGATGTATTTGAAATGATCCGGAATGACCGGATCTCCGACAGGAAATCCATTTTCAAGTATTTTCTTACAGCTTCCAGAAACGAATATCTGAGATTTAAAAAAATTGAACAAAGATCGGACATGGATCCCTCTTTTTCAGAAAACATCCTCCCGGAACCTGCCCAGCAACTCCAAAACCTTATTGATGAAGAGAGACAAAAACTGCTGAAGAAATGCCTTCAACAACTCTCAGATTCGAATAGAAGCTTTATCATGACATTCTTTTCATCAAGTTCCGTCAACCTTATTGAAATATCTGAAAAGTTCAATTTTTCCTATGCCAAGACGAGAACGCTCAAGACCAGAATTATGCAGGAATTGCAGCGATGTGTTCATAAAAGCAAATAATTACAAGTTTTTTCAATTTCATTGCTAATATGTTTGGAAAAAGTTATAATCTCTAATGGCAATGCGTTTCAGGTATGCAGCTCTCATTGGGCCGAATCCTGATACATCGCATGCTGTTGATGCAATATTTAATAACTAAGGAGTATTAGAAGTTATGTCAGAAGAAAGAGAATTAGGTGTCGTAAAGTGGTTTAATGGCGCCAAAGGATATGGTTTCATCAGCCGGGAAAGTGGCGAAGATTTGTTTGTACACTTCAGCGAAATTCAGGCGGAGGGTTACCGGGTTTTGAATGAAGGTGAAAAAGTTGAATTCACTGTGGCTGAAAGTGACAAGGGATTACAAGCAAAGGAAGTGATCAAGGTGTAGCAACGATACGATCTGCTTCCTGAATTGCTTTCCTTTCAACAGTTCTGATTTTAAACAGCGGATACTTCACGTATCCGCTGTTAACCTTTTTCAGAACAACCATGCTTCGCATGCATAACGTCTATACTTTGAGTATAAGGGGTGTAGTACGTTTTTTTTCAGGAACTTCTTGCCTATTTTTGATATCAGGGATGTAAATTCCTGCCGATAAAACAGCTAAAGACATTCCTGACCCAAAGTTACATGTCGAAGCATTTCTTTAATTTTGTATGATAGCAACATTAGCCGTCCTGGGACTCCTGTTCTTGTTATTTATCGCAGTCCTGCTGATCAGGACACTTAGGTATACAAGACATCACGGAGAAAAAAATCGGATCGTGCCCGGCGATTTTGATATCGATGAGGCAGCCGAACGCCTCAGTGAAGCAATAACATATGAGACGGTATCCACTCAGGAAACAGAGGGCTTCAATCAGGATGCGTTTCTTCAAATGCATAAATTCCTGGAAAGTTCATTCCCGCACATCCATCAGAAGCTGAAAAGGGAAGTCATCAATGAATACAGCCTGCTGTATACCTGGCAGGGAAAAACTGCCCACCTGAACCCGGTCATGTATACCTGTCACATTGACGTCGTACCCATCGAACCCGGAACGGAACAGGATTGGGAGCATCCGCCATTTGAGGGGAAAATCGCAGAAGGTTATATATGGGGACGCGGTGCGATGGATGTGCAAGGCGGGGTCCTGGCAATCATGGAGGCCGTTGAACACCTCCTGGAATCCGGATACGAGCCGGAACGCACAATCTATCTGGGATTTGGGCATGATGAGGAAGTGGACGGACAACACGGCGCACATGCCATCGGTGAACTGTTGAAGGGCAGAGGGGTGGAACTGGAATTCCTGCTCGACGAGGGAACTCCCATTGTACACGAAATTCTCCCCGACCTGCACAGTCCCGTTGCATTGGTGGCTGTTGCCGAAAAAGGGTATTTGAGCCTTGAATTATCGACGATTGCGGAAGGCGGTCACTCATCTGTCCCACAGGGTCTCACTTCTATTGCGGTACTGAGTGAAGCCATCCACAAACTTGAAAACAATCCCATAAAAGGGAAAGTTGATGGTCTGGTTAAAAGAACGATGGAATCCATTGGCCCACAAATGCCTTTTTTATATCGGATCGTCATGGCAAACCTCTGGCTATTCCGGGGATTGGTCAAGCGTGAACTGGATCGTATGCCAGCAACAAAAGCGGCAATGAGCACTACGATAGCCACCACCATTTTTGAATCCGGGGTAAAAGAAAACGTCCTTCCCACGCAAGCCAGGGCTGTTGTCAATTTCCGGATCCATCCAAATGACACTATTGAAAGTGTCACAAATCATGTCAGAAATGCGATAAACGACTCCAGAATCGAAATTCGTGAGTTGATCGGCTCGATCAATCCATCCAGTGTATCAGATGTTGAAGATCCCGCTTTCAAACTGTTGAGAAAAACCATCAAAAATGTCTTCCCGGAGGTAGTCGTTGCCCCGACGCTCATGGTTGGCGCAACCGATGCGCGGCACTATGCAGGCCTGACAAAAAACATATACAGATTCATTCCACTACGCGCCGAAGAGAGCGATCTTGACCGTGTACACGGCACCAACGAACGGTTGTCAAAGCATAACTACCACGAAATGATTTTCTTCTATTCGAAACTGATTAAGCGTTCAGCTGGGCCAAAAGAAAATTACGCCTGAACCCATGCGTGTTCTCTATATTTTTCCACATCCCGATGACGAATCATTTGGGCCCGCCCCCGCAATCGCGTCGCAAATCCGCCGGGGCCATGAGGTTTTTCTGTTGACCTACACGCGCGGAGGAGCCACTAAGGTCCGCCATGATTATGGATATTCCATCGAACAAATGGGTAAAGTGCGGTTTGAGGAGATGCTCGATGTCGCAAAAGTGCTTAGTTTGACAGGTATGAAGGTTTTGGATCTGCCGGACAGCGGACTGAAGGAAATGGACCCGCAGGTACTGGAGGAAATAACAGAGGAGCACATCCGTACCATCCAGCCCGATGTCATTGTCACCTATGCGGTGCACGGGATCAGCGGGTTTCATGATCATCTTGTTTCCCACGCTATCGTAAAACGGGTTTTCTGTAAATTGCGAAAGGAATGGGACCGCGCACCAAAGCGGCTTGCCCTGTTCACACTTGCACCAACCGATATGGAAGGGGGGAAATTCAGGCTCCATACTTCAAACGATGAGGAAATAGACTGTGCGGTTCCTGTTTTGCCCGGGGATATCAAAAAGGCCGCAGGCGCCCTCGACTGCTACCGCACTTATCAAAATGTGATCAGGGAAGCAAAAGTGCTGGAAAGGACGGGAGATACCATTTACTTCGAATTTTTCCAGGAAGAGTACATGCCGCATGTGTCCTGCCTTTTCCATGACCTCGGAAGCGAATGACCAGATCGGTCTCATCCACCAATAATGTCTTTCCGAACAACGTGCCTCCGGGCCGTTGCCGGGTATCACCTGAAGACAAATCTTTGTAACTTGACGCCCGCTGCGAAGGAAACGGCAAGTTTCATTTTCGCAGGTAATGCGCAACCAAATCAAAGCCAGTTCCTATGCTCTCCCCGAGAAACATTTTACTTTCCCTGATGGTTATTGGGTCAGTTTGTATCATGATGACACCGGCTTACTCCCAGGTGGTCAATGTCGAGCGTCACAGAATGCAGGCCGACACCGTGAAGTCCCTGACGGGTGGATTGGGGATCGGTCTTTCAGTCTCAAAAAACACCTCCCAGATAATCCAGCTGAAAAATTCAGCCGATCTGACATACAGCACCCGGCAACACGAATTCCTGATGATCGGAAGAAACAACTTCCTGCGCGTCGAAGGAAGCAACGTACTCAATGACGGCTTTGTCCACCTGCGAAGTATCCTGTACCGCGACCGTTCACTGGCACCTGAATTTTTCCTCCAGGCTCAGTACAATCTGGACTGGGGGCTGAAAAGAAGAGGACTTGCCGGTGCAGCGATGCGCATCCGGTTTATCCAGTCCGAAAACTTCAGCGCCTTCGCCAGTTCCGGCCTTATGCTGGAAAATGAATTATGGGAGGATGAGGACGGTCTCCTGAGAGATGAAAGAACCCTGCTTAAATCAACGACGAGCATCAATGTCAGAGGGAAAATCGCTGAAAATCTGGATATTGCCGCAATCAGCTACTATCAGGCCCGGCCGAATAATTTTTTCAAGCCACGCTTCACCTCGGACTGGCAGCTCAGGTTCCGGATTTCCCAGAACCTCCGTTTTATATTCCAATTTGTGAGTACATACGATTCCGATCCGCCCTTTCGTTCCTCAGACTTCATCTACAACATCAGCAACATGATTGAAGTGCGTTTTTAAACGTTACATGATCGCTTGTTGTTACCTCTGAATAATTTATAAACAACGCACCCAGATAGTGATATGAATGCCCGAATACTTCTTATCCTCTCATTGGCCCTTTTTGCAATTTCATGCTCTTCAGAGAGCGATGCCACCGGGAATCAGTCTTCCGGACAGGACCATGCCTTCTGGGTAAGCCTGGAGGCAGCGCAGACAAAAGCCCTCGACGAAGGTAAATACATCCTGTTGGATGTTTACACGGAATGGTGCGGTTTCTGCCGAAGGATGAACAGGGAGACCTATGCAGACAAGCGCGTCCAGGAGGCGCTCGACAAATATTTCTATCCCGTCCGCATCGATGCAGAATCGCCCCGGGTCGTCTCTTTTAAGGGTGAATCCTACTCCATGGTTGATCTGGCACAGGCATTCGGGGTACAGTCATATCCAACTACGATCTTTCTGTCCCCGGATGGAGAAGCGGTGGCGCTTCAGCCCGGATTCATTGAAGCGGAACGGTTCCACAAAATGCTTTCCTTTGTTGGAAGCGAAAGTTATCGCACACAGTCTTTCCAGCAGTACAGCGAATCCACCAGGTAACCCACCTTATTTCAGACTTTTTCAATGAAGTTAACGACCCGCCGGACCATACACCTGACAGTCATCCTGTCAACGTTGTTCCTGTCTCTGACAGCATCTCATTCCGTTGCCCAGCTTCGGGGCAGTTCTGAAAAAGTTGATGTTGCGACCTACCTGAACGTGGACGCCGTCCCTGCAGGGGAGTCTTTCAAGGCCGCAGTTGTCCTGGATCTCGCTGACACATGGCATGTCAATGCCCATCGTCCCACGCTGGACTACCTGATCGGAACGGAAGTCACCATGGATCCGAAAGATGGATTCATCATCGCCGATATCAGATATCCCCAGCCGGATGAATACGAGTTCGCATTTGCCGGTGGCGAGGCGCTGCTGGTCTACAGTGGGAGGGTCCCGGTCTATCTGGATATCCGCGCCTCGTCGAATCTTCAGCCGGGTTCCCATGAGATGACCGGCAGGGTCAGGGTCCAGGCGTGTGATGACATGAACTGCCTTGCACCATCCAATCTGCCGGTCAGTATCCTGATCGAGGTCGTGGACAGTGGCATGGAATCCAGTCCGGCGAATGCTGATATCTTCGCCGATTATGACCAGGGACAAATGGCCGGTGACATGTCGATTCAACCCGGATCCGCCAATGAAATTGAGGCCATGTTCCGGGAAAGGGGTCTTCTTCTGACGTTCCTGGCACTCTTTTTTATTGGACTGGCATTGAATCTGACACCGTGCGTCTATCCGATGCTATCGGTGACCGTATCCATTTTCGGCGGACAGAACGATTCGAATCTGCTCCGGGTCTTTTCAAAGGCCCTTGTCTATGTATTGGGCATCGCCACAATGTACAGTGTGCTCGGGGTTCTGGCTTCTTTCAGCGGGGAACTGTTTGGCTCGTGGCTGCAGCATCCGTGGGTGCTGGGTGGCATTGGGGTGCTGCTCTTTGCATTGGCCCTCAGCATGTTCGGGCTATACGAGATACAGATTCCGTACTGGCTGGCTTCCCGCATCGGTACAGGGACTTCCACCGGATACATCGGCGTGTATTTTTCCGGATTGGTTGTTGGGGTCTTCGCCGCACCCTGCATCGGCCCGCCCATCATTGCGCTTCTTGCTTTTATCGGCGCCCAGGGCGATCCCGTTTTCGGATTCTGGTCCTTCTTCGTGCTTTCCATGGGATTGGGACTGCCTTATCTGATCCTTGGGACGTTTTCGGGATTGCTGCCGAAGTTGCCGAGATCCGGGGTATGGATGGTCTGGGTGAAAAAAGTGTTTGGCGTGGTGCTGGTCGCCCTGGCCCTTTTCTATCTTTCCATGCCCTTCATCCCTGTCAGTGATGCATACTGGGTAATCCCCATAAGTTTTATCCTTGGGGGCGTGTACCTTGGCTTCCTGGAACCATCCGGTCGCGGAACCCCTGTTTTTTCAAAGATCAAGATGGCATTCGGAGTGGTTGCTATCATAATTGGTGTACTCTTTGTCCTGAACCTTCAAAAGGAAGGTATGCAGTGGGAATCCTATGAGGAGGCCAGGCTAGAACAGGCCCGTGCCGATGAGAAGGCAGTTGTGCTGGATTTCTATGCCGACTGGTGCATACCCTGCCTTGAGTTGGAACGGATCACGTTCACTGATGCACGCGTCATCGATGCAACCGATGACATGGTGAGGCTGAAAATCGATCTCACACACTTTGATTCACCGGAATCCGAGGAAATTCGCCGACAGTACAACGTGGCGGGTGTGCCTACCATCGTTTTCATTGATAAAAACGGCAATGAGGTGGAAGCGGCCCGGATCATGGGCTTTGTAGGGCCGGACGAATTTTTACGCCGGGTCGAGAGTGTGAGGTAGTGTTCCTGCCGCCTCACGGATGCCGGAACTGGTCCCAGGGATACTCATCCGGCAAACCTGTCGTGAAGCTCATCGGTTCCCGGAGGGTCGGGTGCTCAAATGCGATTCTGTGGCACATAAGCGCAAGTTGACGGGTCTGCCTGCCACCCTGATTGTCGACCGCGCCATATTTTCTGTCGCCGGCAACGGGTGTCCCCTCGGTGGCCAGCTGAACCCGGATCTGGTGGAAGCGTCCGGTCTTCATCCTGATTTTCACCAGTGACAGTGCATCCCGGGTCTCCACATGAGTCAATTCCAGTTCGGCCTGCTTGCCGCCACCGGGCCTGCCCGGCTTGTAACCTTTTTTGTTATCTTCATCCGGCACATGTTCAGATGAAACGAGTGCCATTTTCCGGGAAGCATCTTTGTCCAGATAGTGTGTCAGATTACCCGTTTTAATCGATTTTCCAACAACAACGGCCAGGTATTCTTTCAGGAATGTGCGCCTGCGGATTTGATCGGACAAGCGGGCAGCCGCTTTTGACGTGCGGGCGAGCACCATCAGCCCGCGTGTCGGACGGTCAAGCCGCTGCACCAGCCCAAGGAAAACATCGCCGGGCTTCTGATATTTTTCCTTCAGCCACTGCTTCATCAGCGACTGAAGGTCGCGGTCGCCTGTCCGGTCCCGTTGCGAAAGCATGTTTGCCGGCTTATTGACGACAAGCAGGTGGTTATCCACATAATGAATATCGATATTTCCGTAACTTTCGATGGTGACAAAACTCCGTATTATTCGCCTGAAATCATGCCTGTTGCATCAATTGTGACCATAAGGCAATTATAGTGTGACCAGGAGGTAATATAGTTTGTGCGCACGATAATCTGAAGTCGATCATCCATCCATCCAAAAAATGACCGAAATCCTGAAACAGAAACTGGATTCGCTGACGGCTGTCCCTGGTGTTTACCAGTTCAGGGACAAGGCAGGGGAGGTTCTCTATGTAGGCAAGGCAAAGCGGCTCAATCAGCGCGTGAGGTCCTACTTTCAGAACGCTGCGGATCACACCGGTAAAATACTAGCCTTGGTCAGGAAAATCGCTGATATCGATGTGATCATCACCGACTCGGAAGCGGAAGCCCTCATCCTCGAGAATAACCTCATCAAGAAATACCGGCCAAGGTATAACATCCTCTACCGCGATGACAAGTCCTATCCCTACATTTGCGTCACGGCGGAAGAGCGTCCGCGTGTGTTTCCAACGCGTGCCATTGTCCGGGACGGAAGCCGATACTACGGCCCGTACGACCATGTCGGCAAGATGAAACTCATGCTTGAAACCATCCGGAAGGCGTTCCAGCTGTGCACCTGTGCCTGTTCCTCGCGCATGATCGATCACAGCAGGGGATTGCCAAAGTGGGGTCGGTGTTTTGAGGATTATTTCGAGAACTGCTCGGTCGACCTGGAGCTGGAGGAATACCGTTCAAGGATGGATCAGGTGGTCCGGCTGCTGAACGGACGTACCAGGGAACTCATCCGCGACCTTAAATTGGAAATGGAGGAACTGTCCGGGGCCCTTCAGTTTGAGCAGGCGGCCATTCTGAGGGATGGGATGCTGGCGCTGCGGAAGTACAGTGAAAAGATGAAAATGGTGACTCCGGATGGCCTGGATCGTGATGTCTTTGCGCTGGATACGGATTGGGATGAAAACGTTGCTTGCGGGGTGCTCCTGCAGATACGTGAAGGCAAGCTGGTGGGAAAGTACCACCGGTACCTGAAGAACATTGAAGGCAGGACCGAGGGGATCCTGATCCAGTCATTTGCAGAGGATTACTACACGGGTGAATTGTCCGGAGTCATCCCGGATGAGATCTGCTGCAGTCACAACCTCCAGGACGACGAGCCGCTTTTTGAATACCTCTGGGATAAAAAGGGGAAAAAGGTTGGAATAACCGTTCCGCAAAGAGGGGAAAAGGCCCAGATCGTTCAGATGGCCGGTTCCAATGCACGCTTGCTTCTCAAGGAGTGGCTTTTGGAGAAAATGAAAGCGGATAAAAGCCGGATTCCGCACTCGGTCCAGGCATTGAAACGCGACCTGAACCTGCCGCAGTTGCCGAGGCGGGTCGAATGTTTTGACATCTCCAACTTCCAGGGAGCCTATACCGTTGCATCGATGGTCTGTTTTGTCGACGGACAACCCAGAAAAAGCAGTTATAAACGGTTTCATGTCAGGGAAGTGGAAGGTCCGGATGATTTTGCATCCATGAGAGAGGTAATCGGGCGTCATTACCGAAGGGTAAAAAAGGAGGGGAAGCAGATTCCCGACCTGCTTGTGGTCGATGGCGGCAAAGGCCAGCTGTCCAGTGCTGTTTTCGCACTTCAAGAAGCTGGTATGGGGTCTGAGGTACCGGTTATCGGTTTGGCAAAACGTTTGGAAGAAGTGTTCTTTCCCGGTTCGCGTGATCCAATCATGATCCCAAAAACATCCTCAAGCCTGAAGCTGCTTCAAAGGATCCGTGATGAAGCGCACAGGTTTGCCATCCGTTTCCACCGGGATGTTCGCAGCAAAAAGACATTTCGGTCCGAACTGGAAGAGATACCGGGAATAGGTAAAAAGACCGCAGACAAGCTGCTCCGGGAATTCGGTTCCATTACGGAGATCCTTCAGCAGGATATTACCGGTCTGAAAAATATAATCGGGGAAAAAGCGGCCAGATCCGTGCAATCGCACTTTGGGAAAGGTGTGGACGGTTGATTTTCAGGAGAAACGAACCGTAGGCCAACCCGTGCGTATAACATTTCAGAAGCCCGTAAAAAAGTTTTAGCGGGAACTAGGTGTAACCGTTTATTGATTTGTATAGAGAATTGAATGCACAGGTCGTTTGCCGAAAATTTGCGAAATGTTTTTAAAACCGTTATTGTTTTTGGTAATGCGACACACAGAGAAAAAAACCGCGGAGGCCTATAGATAACAGTTACCGTTCTTTTCAGGAACACTTGCCATCAAGGCAATATCATTAAATTTCTCAGCGTTTAAAGGTCAATATGATGTCGCATAAATCCAACAACTCCCTGCATCAGGTCGATGACCATGAACTGGTTCTGCGTTACCGCAGGAACAATGACCAGAAAGCGTTCCGGCAACTGCTTGACCGCCATCAATCCAAGATATACTCCTATATCTACAGTATGGTGGGCAATGCCGAGACTGCCAATGACATCTTCCAGGAAACATTCACCAAGGTAATTACCAAGATGGATGAAACCTACAATGAGCAGGGCAAGTGGATTGCATGGGTCATGAGGATTGCTCACAATGCCACCATCGATTATCTTCGCAAGAAGAAGCGATTCGTGGATGTGAACGCCCAGGATGACCCAGATTATGACTTCTATGACAGGCTTACCGATGAAACGCTTGACGATGCCCAGGAGGTCATCGAAAAGGATGAAGCCAAGGACAGCCTTATGAAGCACATTTCCGATCTTCCCAAGGAGCAACGGGAAGTGGTTATGCTGCGTCATTATTACGAGATGTCATTCAAGGAGATTGCCGAACTTACCAATGTGTCGATCAACACCGCACTTGGAAGGATGAGGTACGCTCTGATCAACCTGAGAAAAATGTTTGATAAGGAACATGGAAAAGAAACCAAATATGTCGAACGTAGATGAGCTGTGCATCAAATACGTTTTTGACGAACTGGACCCATCCGAGATAACACTTGTCGAGCAGGCGATGATCCATGATCAAAACCTGCTCATTGAAGTGGAAAGTCTGAAAAGCACCTGGAAGAAAATCCGAAACCTGCCTGAACTGACACCGCCGTCAAATATTTCCGAGACGATCATCGACCAGGCAATAGACTATTCCAGTCAGCAGCAGTTTTTTGGCAATAGCTGGCGAAATCCGGGGTTGCTGGCAACAGCGGCCATCGTGCTGTTCAGCCTGCTGATATCTACTGCCTATCTGCTTCCATCAGATACCATCAACGGAAACCAGTCTGATGACTCCCGGAGTGCCGCCGCTGTCGGGACTCACACACCCGCCATCACCAAGTCACAGGAATCCAACCAGGATATGCTCCGGGTTTGGAATGGGCATAATAATCTGGTGTACATCGGCAAGCGGGACACCGCCGATGATGCAAGTCACGCAGATTCACTGCAGGGCAGGGGAGTGCTGCCAGTTCAGTCAGAGACAAGCCCGATGATACTTTCACCCGCATTTCGTGATTTTCAGTTAACCGGAAACAGATATTGATTTCGCCTATAAGTATTTCTGATACAGCGCTTTTTACTCCTATTTTTTTTCATCCAACTTTTACTTTCCGGGATGCCGGCTTTTTGAACTTGCATCCGATTGGGAGTGATACCTTACCAAATATATTCTTACCTTTAGAGGTCTGTCAGCCATAGCGGGAATGCTGATGGGATAGCGTTCTATCCGGTTATAATACAATATGTTATATGGGAAAAGTTATATCTGTAGCAAATCAGAAAGGCGGTGTTGGTAAAACTACGACGGCAATAAACCTTGCTGCCAGTCTTGCCGCGATCGAACATACCACTCTGCTGATTGACATTGATCCTCAAAGCAATTCAACAAGCGGGACCGGGTTTGAATACAAAGTGATCGACCACTCCATCTATCAGGTGCTTGTGGAAGGGTTCAGTGCCAGGGAATCGGTAAAAAAAACGGAGCTCCCGTTCCTGGATATCATACCATCCCACATCAACCTGGTTGGCGCTGAAATCGAGATGGTGGATCGTCCGCAAAGGGAAAAAATCCTCAGAAATGCCATAGGGGAGATACGTGATGAATATGATTTCATCATCATTGACTGTCCGCCTTCCCTTGGTCTGCTTACCATTAACTCATTAACTGCTTCCGACTCGGTTCTCATACCCGTACAATGTGAATATTTTGCGCTGGAAGGACTTGGGCAGCTGTTAAATACCATCAAAATTGTCCGTCAGCATCTCAATACCGGTCTGGACATCGAGGGGGTAGTGCTCACCATGTATGACAGCCGGACGCGATTGTCGAACCAGGTGGCTGACGAAGTCAAGCGCTATTTCGATAACCGGGTCTTTGAGACGGTAATTTCAAGAAATGTGCGCCTGGCAGAAGCACCCAGTTTTGGGAAGCCGGTTTTGTTGTATGATTCTGTCTCCATGGGATCGAAAAACTACCTTTCATTAGCCAGGGAAATAGTGATCAGGAACAAGAAGCTTTTCCGAAAAAGCTCCGTATTCACTGAAAAAAGCAAACAGGCATCGGAATAAACCGGCAACCTTTTTATCATTATGGCTAAGAAAGTATTAGGCAGAGGGCTGGGAGCTTTTTTCCCGGAATACGATGACAAGGGAGATGATTCCCGGTCGGGATCTACCGGTGGCGTCGACAGAGAGCGGATTCTGCAACGGGTGAATGTGATCATGCAGCTCCCGATTCCGGATATCCGTCCGAATCCATACCAGCCGCGTGAAGATTTTGATGAGATTAAATTGCAGGAGCTGTCCGAGTCCATTCGCATGCATGGTCTCATCCAGCCGGTAACAGTCCGCGCCATCGGCAGTGAAAGATATGAACTGATCAGCGGAGAGAGGAGACTCCGTGCCACGAAAATGGCCGGCATCACCACTATACCGGCCTATGTGCGGGAAGTGGACGATGACGAACTGATCGCTTTTGCACTGATCGAGAACGTGCAAAGGGAGCAGTTGAACCCGATCGAGATTGCACTCGGGTACAAAAGGCTCATTGAAGAGTGCAACTATACGCAGGACCATGTTGCCAGGAAGCTTGGTAAAAACAGGTCGACCGTCACGAACATGCTGCGCCTGCTTACCCTGAGACCGACCATTCAGCATGCCCTTAAAACCAATGTCATTACGACAGGCCACGCAAGGAGTCTGATATCGGTCGAGGATCCGAAGGCTCAGGACAGGTTGCTTAACAAAGCCATTCAGGAGGATTGGTCCGTCCGTCAGATCGAAGATGCCGTGCGGAAGCTGGATCAGAAGAAAAGTGCCGGAAACAGGGTCCTCAAGGAAAAAGATCAGAAAGATCTGCAACTGATGGAGATTTCCAGCCGTTTACGCAACAGATTCAGTACCCGTGTTCAGATAAAAAAGAAAAACAAAGGTGGAGAAATCCGCTTGGAGTACTATTCGGATGACGATCTGGAAAGAATTATATCACTGCTTGAATAGGTCGTGGAGAGTTGAATTCCGGGGCAGTATTCCATGCAAGGTCAAGGTCCTGCCATTAACGGCACTGATCATAATTCTTGGAGTGGCAGATCTTTGTGCGTATGATGGTGCCACCAAGATTCGCGCAGCAACAGTAATGTTTACAGAAACTTATGCCCATCCTGATTATCAGCATGCAGGAGTTAGATCTGTTCACGGAATGGATTTCGGCAGATCCCTCAGTCCGGCAAACCACGGCTATGCCCCGAATCGCTCGTTTGCGTATTTCCGCTCAACGCAGGGTATGACCGTAACCTCTAATTTCAACGGATCGGACCTGGCCAGGCGGGATACGGTACCAAAACCGTCTTCCGTAATGCTAAAATCGATGATGTTGCCAGGGTGGGGACAGGTGGTCAACCGGCAGGTGTGGAAAGTACCGATCATCTATGGCATGCTTGCCGGCCTGACGTACTACAGTATTCTGATGGACCAGAACTACCGTGACTACCGGGCTGCTTTTTACAACAGTCAGTATCCGGATGGTGACCAGAAATTTGGACCGACGCCACTGTATATTGATCCGAATCAGAATCCGGAGGCACTGCGCCATACAAGAAACCTGTATCGAAACAGAAGGGACCTGACGATCATCGGTGTTGTCCTTGCATACGGACTTAACATTGTTGATGCATATGTATTTGCCCAGATGCGTGACTTTGATGTCAGTGACGATCTGAGTGCAAGGATTCATATCGGACCGGCGACAACGCAATCCGAAAGTACGGATTGGAAGCGGCAACCGTTTCTAATGTCTGGATGGGTGCAGGGACAACGCTCCATGGACAGCCTCGTACTGACGTTGCAGGTTTCCCTTTAAAATGAAATGGTAACTGTGGAATCAAGTAATAATTGAACAAAACTATGGAAAAGAAAAGAAAACAGATACAAAGCCGGTATGATGCCCGGTTTGAAAAGGATGTGTGGGGTGTCTTCAAAGTCATGGGTGAGTTTGTGGACGGATATGAAAGGATGTCGCATGTTGGGCCGTGTGTCTCATTTTTCGGTTCTGCCAGGATCAAGGAAGATCATCCGTACTATAAGATGGCCGTTGAGACTGCCAGGAAAATGGCAGAAACAGGGCTTGGTATCATCACGGGTGGGGGACCCGGAATTATGGAGGCAGGTAATCGCGGCGCCCATCAGGCAGGGGGCACTTCCGTGGGCCTTTGCATTTCGCTTCCCAATGAACCCACAGCCAACCAATACATAGGCAGTGACTTCCGCATACACTTCAACTACTTTTTTGCCCGTAAGGTCATGTTCGTAAAATATGCACAGGGATTTGTCGTACTTCCCGGAGGTTTTGGAACCCTTGATGAGTTTTTTGAAGCGATGACCCTGATCCAGACCAAGAAAATGCATCAGTTCCCGATCATCATGATGGGAAAGGAGTACTGGGGGGGATTGGTTGACTGGATGAAGGAAAAGCTTGTGGACGAGAAGACCATAGATCCGAAGGATATGGAACTTTTTCACGTGACCGATGATCCCGAGGAAGCAACATCAATCATTTATGATTTTTACGAAACCAACAAACTCAGACCGAATTTTTAGATTTGCATCCTCTGTATGCGAGCAGGGCCGTTTTTTTTAATGGTATTGAAAACATAAAATGTTAAATTAATCACCTTGCAGGTACGAAGTTTACGTTCTCAAACGTTTTTACAATCGATCACCTAACTAATAATACAATTGAATCATATGAACGTTGTAAAAAGAACCTCTGTGGTTTTGTCGGCCTTGTTGATATCCCTTTGCTTTATAGATGGGGCTCAGGCTCAATCACTGGAAGATGCCATAACCAAGTTCAATGAAGGCTTTGTCCTTTTCAACGAGCAGGGGGATTTCCAGGCAGCAATTGAAAAGTTCAAGGAAACCATTGTAATAGCTGATGAAGTTGGTTCAGAAGCAAATGACATCCGCGAACGTGCTGTCGGACAAATACCAAGGCTTGCTTTCATGCATGCGGCACAGTTTGTAAGGGAACGGGATCTGGAAGGAGCCGTCGATGCATTTCAGGAAGCAGCAAGACTTGCCGAATCGTATGGTGATGAACAGATTATGCGTCGCTCCCGTGGAAACCTTCCCGCACTTCATCTGAATCTTGGAAACCAGTTGTTCAGGGATGAGCAGAACGAAGCGGCGCTGGAGCAGTACCGCAAAGCCATTGAGCTGAACCCGTCCTATATCAGTGCTTACTATCAGAAGGCCCTGGTATATCGACGTACCGGTGATCTTGACAACGCACTTGAAAATTTCGATATCTCAATCGATTTGGCACGTGAAGCCGGCGAACAGGATAACTTAGAAAGAAGCCAGCGTGCAGCAAGGGATTATCTTGTCTTCCTCGCGTCCGAACAGATTGATGAGGAGTATTTCAACAGGGCTCTGGATCTGCTCAACCGGGCTGCAGGATATGGCGAGAGTGCCAGTATGCACTACAGGTTTGCCGAGGTTTACAATAACCAGAGGCGATACAGTGATGCCAGGACCAGCGCTGAACGCGCACTTGAGCTCGAAACTGGTGGAAGACTGGACAGGGCAAGAATCTACTTTGAGCTTGGACTGGCCCATAAAGGCCTCGAAAACACCCAGGCAGCATGCAGCGCTTTCCGCAATGCCATGGTCGGTGATTTCCGTTCACCAGCTGAACACGAAATCGAGCATGAACTGAACTGCAATTGATACGGATTGAGATATCCGGGTCACTGAATTTTTTATAAAAGCCTCGTCGATATACGTCGGGGCTTTTGTTTTATCTTACATTTGTGTTTTCTGCGATAGCCCGATGTTTCCCGGGCAGTGACCTTTTTTTATCACGGTGCAAGTGAACACAGGTGAATGTGATGTCGTCGAGTAGTTTTTCCCCCTCGATAAACTCCTCAACTGCAACCTGGATTTTACTCAAAATGGAAGTGGCATGCAGGGATCCATACAGCTCAAACAGTTCCCTGAGGCGGTGCTCATCATACTGCTCCATACTGGGGTTTCGGGCTTCTGTCAATCCGTCAGTATAAAAAAGCAGATTGTCGCCTGGCTGCATGTTGATCGAAAGCTGTTTCAGGTGCTCTCCAAAGACTGCTGTTGAGGTCATACCAAGTCCCAGTCCGGATGAGCGCAACTCACTGACGGCATCCCTGGTGGAATGATAGAGCAGCGGCGGGTTATGACCGGCCCGACACATTTTTACCGGGGAGCCATCGGATGGGAAAAAGGCGGCACAGGCGGTTACGAATGTCTTGTCCTTTTTCCCCGATTTGATGTAATCGTTCAGGTGAAGGAAAAGCTCTTTGGGATCCGGTTTGAGTTTTTCGATGATCAGATGCACCAATGCCTGCAACCGGACCATGTACAGAGCCGCCGAGAGCCCCTTTCCCGATACGTCAGCGATTACATAGTACGTTCCCTCATCCGTATCAATCACGTCAACATAATCGCCTCCGACCTCGCTTGCCGTACTTGCAAACGAGGCAAACTCCAGGTTACCGTGTCGGATGTTGGGTCCCGGAAGAAGGCTGATCTGGATATCCCTGGCAAGGTCTATCTCTTTCATGACATCGGATTTCTCAAGCAGCTCAAGAAGGAGAAGCAGCGCCAGGATTACAATTCCCAGCGGGAGCATCAGTGTAGCGAGGGGGCCGCTTCCAACCAGATAGACCGCGAACCCGACGAAGGAAAATCCAAGGGCCAATCTCCTGGTAGGGGTGAGCCGCAGAAGCAGGGAAGATAAAAGTTTGAATATCCGGACGGGCGGTTTTTTCTTTTCGCCCTCTTCTGGTTTTACACCCACCGCATCGTAATACAAGGCCATGAGCCGTTTGGAATCATCCTGGAATTCCTTCCCGATACGTTCTGCAGTCATCCCTCTGGTATACTCCCGATAGAAGCTCCTCGTATTATTGAATGCCTGGCGGGTTTCGTTCTTTAAACTCATAAAATAATGATATGGAATCGGAGGTAGCCGATGAATTTACCGGGACTAGGCATGAGATCCTGCCACTCCACAATGTATTCGTATGATAAAGAGAAAAGTTGTATCAAATTTCGCTTATTTTGTGGCTTGACTCCCCCTGTCCGTCAGGTTTTTTCCAGATAACTGCAATCAATCATGTAGAAAATCAGCTTTTATGCCCGATAAACTGTTTCTTATCGATGGTACTGCCCTTGCATACCGTTCCTATTTCGCCATGATCAACAGCAACCTCCGGAATGCCGAGGGTATCCCCACAGGTGCCATCTACGGATTTGCCAGTGCCCTGTTGAACCTGATGGAAAAAGAAGGCCCCTCACATCTGGCCGTTGCATGGGACACGCACGCGCCAACGTTCCGCCATGAAATGGACGTGAACTACAAGGCCAACCGCCCCCCACAGCCGGAGGATCTCCGAGTATCGATACCCCTGATCAAGGATATGGTGGATTTGTTCGGATTCACTAATCTCGAGAAGGACGGATATGAAGCGGATGACCTGATAGGCACACTGGCAGTCCGTGCAAAAATGGAGAACATTACCGTTTTCATGGTGACGCCGGACAAGGATTTCATGCAACTTGTGGGTGATAATATTTTCATGTACAAGCCGCTGAACCGGGGGGACGGATTCGAACTCATAGACCGCAGCGGGGTGGAAGCATTTTTTGGTGTCGGGCCGGAGGCGGTTACGGATGTCCTTGCACTCATTGGGGACACTTCTGACAATATTCCCGGTGTTCCGGGAATCGGGAAAAAAGGAGCGGCCAAAATCATTCAGGAGTTTGGAACACTTGAGAAGGCCATTGAAGCAGCACCCTCCATGAAAAACAAAAGGGCCAGGGAGGGATTGACGCAGCATCAGGAGCAGGCGCTTAAGTCACGGGAAATGATCGTTATCCATACCGATGTGCCCGACACCATTGGCTGGGAAGAGCTTCGTTGGCACGGAGTCAGGGCCGACAAGTTGATCACCTTTTTCAAGCGAATGCAGTTCCGTACCCTGACCCGCAAGATTGCGACAGCAGAAGCGGTGATGCCCGGAGAAGTAAAGGGAAAACCTGAATTGTCGGGGCAGGCGTCGCTGTTTGATGAACCCCAATCTCCCGGTCACGAAAGTACGGATGCCGTGGACCATGCGGGCTCCCTGGATCGCATCGAAGATTCCACGACCAGATCTGCCGGTCCTGAATCAGGAGGTGGGACCGGCGCCAACACGGACTGGCTGAAGTTTGATAAAAAAAAATCAGAATTATCTCCCTCCGGTGCCGATGAAGCACCCGTTTATGCTACACTCCAGCCCGATAAAGTTGCCTATCATACCGTTACGGACACCGAAGGGCTGGCGTCCTGCGTGTCGGCACTTGAAAGGAAGGGGGTGTGGAGTTTCGACACCGAAACCACATCCACAAACCCACAGATTGCGGAGTTGCTTGGGATCTCGTTTTCATGCCAGGAAGATGAGGCATGGTATGTGGTAGTTTCCGAATTCAAGCCGGAAGAACTGAAAAAGATGCTGGATTCGCTTTTCGCTGATGAAAAAACCCTCAAGGTGGCGCATCACTTCAAATATGATTACCGGGTGCTCCATAGATTTGGCATTCGTGTGAAAGGGCCGGTTTTTGATACCATGCTTGCTGCCTATCTGCTGGATACGGGACAAAAGATGGATATGGATTCCCTCGCCCGCGGATATCTCGGATACGACCCGGTTTCCATTGAGTCGCTCATCGGTGAGAAGGGAAAAGACCAGAAGACCATGCAGGAAGTTCCTTTGGATGTGGTTGCTCCCTATGCATGCGAGGATGCCGATGTTACGCTGCGCCTGTATCATGTCCTGGAAAGCAAGCTGCGTGATCAGGGAATCGAATCCCTTGGCAAAGACATGGAGTTTCCGTTGGCCCGCGTGCTGGGCGACATGGAGTCGGCCGGGATCAAAGTAGACCTGGATCTGTTATCATCTTTCTCCGAAGAATTGGACAGGGATATTGATGGCATACGCTCGCAGATCTTTGAAATTACCGGTGAGGAGTTCAACATCAATTCAACGCAACAACTGGGAGTGATCCTGTTTGAAAAGATGAAGATCCCCACCCGGAAAAAAACGGCGACGGGCAAGTATTCCACCTCGGAACAGGTACTGTCACAGCTGGCCCCACAGCATGAGATAGCTGAGCGCATACTTGAGTACCGGGGCCTCAGTAAGCTTAAATCGACTTACGTTGATGCCCTGCCGAAGCTGGTAAATCAGGAAAGCGGGCGGATTCACAGCACATTCAACCAACATGTAACAGCCACGGGACGGCTTTCATCGACCAATCCCAATTTGCAGAATATTCCCGTCCGGACGGAACGTGGCCGGGGCATTCGCAAGGCATTTGTGGCAGAAGCGGGATATCGTTTGCTGGCTGCCGACTACTCCCAGATAGAGCTGCGCATCATCGCTTCCATGTCAGACGATGATGCAATGATCGCGGCTTTCCGAAACCACGAGGATATTCACGCGCGTACGGCTGCCGAGATATTCGGCCTCGATTCCATCCAGGAAGTGGACCGGGAGCAGAGAAGAAAAGCGAAGGAGGTGAACTTTGGCATTCCTTACGGTGTAAGTGCATTTGGACTGGCACAGCGTCTTGGAGTCTCCAATGCCGAGGGCAGAAGTATTATCGACGCCTATTTTGAGCGTTTTCCGGCCATCCGGAAGTTCATCCATGAGACCGTTGAGTTTGCACGGGACAACGGCTATGTGGAGACGCTGTCAGGGCGCCGTCGCTATATTCCTGACATCCATTCCGCCAATGCCAATATCCGGGGGTTTGCAGAACGGACGGCGGTCAACATGCCTATACAAGGAACGGCAGCCGATCTGATCAAGATAGCGATGATCCGGATTGACAAGGAGCTTGCGGACAGGTCTTCCGGGACACGCATGCTGATGCAGGTGCATGACGAACTGGTTTTCGAGGTGCCGGAACGGGAAGCGTCCGAAATCCCCGACCTGATCAGGTCCGTCATGGAGCAGGCGATGGAACTGAAGGTGCCGCTGAAGGTGGATACCGGATTGTCAGATAACTGGCTGGATGCGCACTGACAGGAATTCGCATGCCCAGCCAATTGGACGGTTATCTAAGACTGACTCCGATTCCCGCCGTGACGATGGAGTAATCGGCATAGGTATAGTCCACATTGAAAGTCAGCAGCGGAAGGCTGATGCGCACACCCGCCATGGCCCTGAAACGGTTCGCCCCATCAAAACTGATCTCCAGCGGGTCGGTCAGTGCATCCAAACTCCTCCTGTACTCGCTTTCATGGAACACCGGCTCGTAGTAGGGGAAGTCTCCTTCCACACTCACGTTGGTTGTTGACCCTTCGACGCCAACACCACCGTATACCGACAACATCGGAATCGATTTACCGACAATCAGGTTCGCGGTCCATGCATCCGTACTGAACTGGATTTCCTGTCCGGACCAGGTGTCGGATTCGGGACCGCCCAGGTTTTTGGGATCCAGATCGTTTTGGGGATCGAAATCGGTCGGACGTGCCCTCAGCCCGGCACTGGTGCCAAAGGATGTGTAACCAGCCATGACCGAAAACGTGAGCGGCAGAAACGCGCCACCGGGGAGCCACTGGTTGAGCTCATGTTTGACACCGATACCATAAAGGTACATTTCTCCATAATCCAGGAACGAAAAGGGTGGGACGAAGCGGATCATGACGTCGGTATCATTGGGGAGCCCGAGCCCGGCCTGGATCATCGGTGTCATGATGTAGCCGAATCCGGTGCCGGGAGGCATCGTAAACTCTGCAAGATCGAGCCCCTGCTCTCTTAAAACAAGACGGGCATCGCTGCTTGAACTTCCACTGAACGTCGGGGTTTCCGGTCTGTTTGGGTCAGCCAGCTGGAGCCTGGTGAGCCCGATTTCGTCCAACAGAAAACTCTTATCAATATCGGGGACAATGGCAGCGGAGAAGTTGACCTTCACATGAAAACCAAGAAGGCCGTGAGAACGTGCGCGGTCGATCCACCCGGAATTTACCCCGGCTCCGAAACCATTTGTAAATGGTTTGAGGTACTCGGAGAAAAGGAGTTGGGCATCCACGCGGCCCTCATCAACAATCAGGTCACCGAGATCGCCCAGCTGCGCCATTGTTTTTTGAGTTGGAGCGAGGGCGCTGACTGCAAGGAAAATGGCTAAAATGGATGCAGAAATGGTGCTTGAAGTGATTTTCAACATGGCTTTTCCTGCGCAAATAGGTTCTTGTTGTAAGGGATCCGTGATATAAACGATAAGGTAAAGTAACGTTTTTACGGATATTGAAACAGAGGCGTCGAAGAATTGTTTTATGTGGCTTTATCAATCCCCGATTCAACACTTTCCACGATACTGAGATAGCTTTTATATCGGGAGCCGGTGATAGCCTGTCTTTCCACGGCATCACGGACGGCACATGACGGCTCATGGCGATGGGTGCAGTTGTAGAACCTGCAGGACTCCCGGTAGGGTCTCATTTCAGGAAAGTGGAGTGAAATTTCATACTGCTCCATGTCCACAAGGCCGAATTCGCGGATTCCGGGAGTATCCACCAGAAAGGTATTCTCCGCCAGTTTGACAAGTTGTGCATATGTGGTGGTGTGTTTGCCCTTGTTCGAAGAACGGCTGATCTCGGCGGTCTTGAATGCAAGGCCGGGGGAGAGTGCGTTGAGCAGGCTTGTTTTACCGGTTCCGGAATGACCTGTAAACACCGACAACTTTCCCGTGATATGTGATTTCAGCCTGCCAATGGAAGCTTCATCGTGGATGCTGGTCGTCAGCAGATCGTATCCGAGCCCATTGTAGAGCTCCTGAACCTGATCAAGCATTTCCATATCCTTGTCGCCTTTATTCAGGTCTGACTTGTTGATGATGATCAACGGCGTGATTTCATAAGCCTCACAGGTCACCAGGACACGATCGATGAATCCGGTTTTGAAGGACGGGTCGCGCAGGGATTGCACGATGATCACAAGGTCAAGATTTGCGGCAATGAGCTGAGCGCCGCGCCGGCCGTGTGTCGCTTTCCTGACCAGTCGGTTCCTTCTCTCCAGGACCTGATTTATGACTCCTGTCCCATCTTTTTGCGGGAAAACATCCACGATATCTCCAACGGCAACAGGGTTGACAAGGTCATCCTCATCCAGGCGGAACTTGCCAGGCAGTCTGCAGGACATGTTCTCATCGTTGTCCAGTAATACCTGATACCAGCTCCCGGTTGCTTTTGTGATCAGTCCCTTCATGCAACGTTTTTTAGATATCTGTATGGGTCATAATTCCCGGAGTACATTGCCGGAGTGGGATGGGGAAGGGTCAGATCCTGCGGGACTCGTTCGTCAGTTGGCCGACACCTCTTCTGGTGATCTGTCCGGGATCTTTTTATGTTTGGAACCGGAATCCTTCCGGCTGGCATATTTTTTCTGCGGATCGGCCACCGGGTCTTTTTCAAGGACCAGATCGAGCAATGGTTCCATGCGGTCGAGATACTGGAACTCAATACCCTTGAGGACATCCTTTTCTATCTCTTCGACATCCTTTTCATTTCTGGATGGCAGGACCACGGTTTTGATCCCTGCGCGTTTTGCAGCGAGGGTTTTTTCCTTGATACCGCCAACGGGCAGCACCGAACCCCTGAGGGTTATTTCCCCGGTCATGGCAACGGTGCTTTTTACTTTTCTCTGCGTAAAGATGGATGATATTGCAGCCAGCAGCGAGAGACCGGCAGATGGGCCATCTTTTGGAACGGAACCGGCGGGGACATGGATGTGCAGGTCCCACTCTGTAAATGCGGAATCTTTTATGGAGAGTTCGTCGGATCGTGATTTCAGATAGCTGAGTGCCAGCATGGCCGACTCCTTCATGACATCGCCCAGTTGTCCGGTGATGTTCAGTTTGCCCGAGCCCCTGGAGACACTTGCCTCAATGAAGAGGATATCACCGCCATACGGGGTCCATGCAAGTCCGGTTGACACCCCGGGGACCGTGGTTCGTTCGGCCACATCCGAGAAAAACTTTTTCTTCCCAAGATATTTCTCGATGTCACCGACACCAATGGATGCCTTGGTGATCTTATCGTCAGCCACCCTGCTGGCAATAGCCCGGGCCAGGGAGCCGATTTCGCGCTCCAGGTTTCGCACACCCGATTCCCGGGTATATCCGTCAATTACTTTCTCAATGGCTTTATCGGATATGCGGAACCGGGATTTGTCGAGACCGTTCTCAAGTATTTGTTTTGGGACCAGATATTTCTTGGCGATCTGAAGCTTTTCCTCAAGTGTGTATCCGCTCAGGTAGATCATCTCCATCCGGTCACGCAGGGGTGGAGGTATGGTGTCGGTGTTGTTGGCAGTTGCTATGAACAGAACCTTGGAAAGGTCGTATTCCACTTCCAGATAATTGTCGTAAAAAGTATGGTTCTGCTCGGGATCCAGGACTTCCAGCAGTGCCGATGTGGGATCGCCCCGGAAATTCATCCCGACCTTGTCTATTTCGTCAAGCATCATGAGCGGGTTGCTTGTACCGGCTTTTTTTATGCTCTGGATGATGCGACCGGGAAGGGCGCCGATATAGGTTCGGCGATGTCCCCGTATTTCGGCTTCATCCTGCAGTCCGCCCACACTGAAGCGCTGGAACTCACGGTCCATGGCACGGGCAATGGATCGGCCAAGAGAGGTTTTACCTACGCCAGGTGGACCGTAAAAGCACAGGATGGGGGCCTTCATGTCCTTTTTCAGCTTCAGGACCGAAAGGTACTCAACGATTCTTTTCTTGACTTTCTCAAGCCCGTAGTGATCTTCATCCAGGATTTTTCTGGCACGTTTCAGGTCCAGTTTGTCTTTGGAGAAGTGGCTCCAGGGAAGTTCGACCAGCCATTCCACATAGTTGTAGATAACGCCGTGGTTGGGTGCATTGGCCGGCGTCCGTTCAAGTCGGTCAAGTTCTTTGTCCAGAACCTTTTGAACGTGATCGGGAAAGGATTTCTCTTTTGCTTTGGCACGAAGCTTGTTCACGTCCTCCAGCTCACTGTCCTCGCCCAGCTCATCCTGAATGGCTTTGAGCTGCTGGCGAAGATAGAAGTCTTTCTGTTGCTTGTCGATGTCGGTTTTAACCTTCGAACGGATCTCTTCGCTGAGGTTCAGGACCTGCATCTCCTTTTTGAGGTAATTCATCACCTTCTCCATCTTTTCGGAGAAGGTTTTGATTTCCAGCAGGGTCTGTTTTTCGTCCAGGCTAATGTTCAGGTTCGAGCTGATAAAATTCAGCAGGAAAGTTGGGCTGTTGATGTTGTTGATGGCAATGCCCGCTTCCGAAGGTATGTTCGGGGACAGGTTTACTATCTGTATGGCCGTTTCCTTGATCGACCGCAAAGCCGCGTCCAGCTCGACACCGGATACGTCCTGGTTGTAGATGAACGGCCGTATCTTTGCTATGTAATAGGGATCGTGCTGCGTAAACTCGTCGATTTCAAAGACACTCTTTCCCTGGATGACAATGCTTTTGCTGCCATCGGGCATCTTGATGAGCTTCAGTATCTGGGCTACGGTTCCCACATGATACAGATCGTCGGGTGAGGGATCTTCCTGCTCCTGCTTTTTCTGGGTGACGATGCCGATGATCTTGTCTGTTTCGTATGCTTTTTTTACCAGCTCGAGGGAGCGATCGCGGCCAACGGTGATGGGAATGACCACGCCCGGGTAAAGCACCGTGTTTTTCAAAGGAAGTATCGGAAGCTGGTCGGGGATGTCTGATTCTGTCATCCGCCGCTCTTCTTCTTCTGACAAAAGGGGGATGGCCTGCTCAAAATCGTCGAACTCGTCTTCGGACAGTTTCTTCTTGAATGTTTTCAGATTACTAAAAATTGGCATGTATGTTATGCTCTGTGTATTAGAATTAAAACCGGCAATCGTCTCGTGTAAATTATTCCACTGCACACTGAGATGCCAACAGAGATTACACTAACGATTTTTTCGGGTACAACATTCTGATGCTGCATGCATTTGTAGCCAGGTCTAATGAATTGATTCGAAATATGTTATCCCGATCCATGTTGACCTGCAAATAAAGAGTACAAGAAACAGGCCACTTATCATGATAAGTACATATAGACAGGAAAAAGGTCATATTGACAGCAGTTCTGCAGCTACACCGACTTAAGGATGTCATTTCAATCAAAACCCTGCCATAGAGGCAGGATATTTGCCGTTCGGTTAAAAACGGATCTGAAGCGAAAGGGCTGAAATACTGTTTACATTCCATCGAGCCTGTTCCTCCTGTGTACGGAACAACCGGATGGCACCAGATGCACGAAGATATCCCAGATCCAGACCGGCACCAGCACCCACCGCAGTGTCACCACCCGGATTCAACTGAAAACTGCCCATTAACGGCAGAAAGTGAAAGGGCCTAACCTCCGCACCCGCAGAAACATGCCATCCATCCGTGCGAAAATCGGATGAATTGAACCGGTAGTTCAGGTCAACTACAGACGCGAACCAACGGTACTGAAGGGCTGTGCCAACATGCACCTCAGTAGGCAACTGAACAGAAAATGCCGAGTCATCAATTCGGTTCAGGTTGTCGATGACCACCTCTTCCACACTATCGTCATGGATATACCGGAGAAACTCACCAGGTTTCCCGTCGAACCGCACCTGATTGCCCTGAATATCCGGATACGTCCGCATTACCGTCCTGCTGGCCCATTCGCCGGGATTGCCTGAGTATCGTATGGCACCCAGATCGATGATTGCAACACTGAACCTGAGCGATTTCCGCAGCGGTTCCTCGCTGTGCGGGGACAGGGATATATCATCTCCCAGCGGGATGATGTAAGTGAGTCCCGCATCCAGTCCGAGACCAAGACCACTAACGTTCAGGTTGGATGAAGGGGAGACCCGGTCCCTGAAAGCCATGGCTGCATTTCCGGATGCCAGCAGATCGTCCAGATACCGTGTCATGTCACCCGCCATCTGCACTTCCATGAACCCGGAATTTTGCCATCCCTCCTCAACAGCCTGATATTCTGAGCGATATCTGGCCCGGGAATACATGCCGCCGATAAGCAGCTTTGGCGCAAGACCAACGTACAGGGTATTGAGTCCGGCCTGCCACTGGTTGATCATGGTTACCTCCCTTGCCATCGCAAAAGAGACCTCATGATGAACCTGGTAGCTTTCGTTGAGAAAACGCACAAAACCGGCTTGCGACCCGCTGCTTCCGCTAGCGCTCTCGAACCAGTTCTTGTTCATTTCAAAAGAAGATATGCCCCTGGAGCGCAATGCGATCGAGTAGGCACGATTCTCCCCGGACCAGGTGAATCCAACCGGGATCATATCGTATGAGTGAGTCTGGTGGAACCGGTCCGATCCATAAAAATAACGTTCCAGTTCCGCATCTGTCACCAGGGTGGATGAGCCAGGCTCTTCGGGGACGAAATAGGGAAGCACTTCATCCGGCAGGTTCAGGGTGTTGCGGACAGAGATACCCGTACTGCGATATACCCCTCCCAAACCCACAGTAACCTCATGGCGTCGATGATCTTTCCTTATCATCAAATTGGCGGGATTGTTGAAATGGGCGGACAGCCCCGTGCTGTATGCAACGCCACCCCCAAGGGCAATCTGGTCGGGCGTGGCAATCATCTGGGCACGCAAGGGCGTGCCGGCCATGAGTGCCAGGATGAAGATGTGACAAAAAAACAGGGTTGTTGCCCTACTGAACATTGGAATCCCCGGAGGCCGCAAACAGTTAATTCTGGTAAACATGCAAAATGTGACAAAAGGTACAAGAAATATAGGTTTCAACCAATGGAGACGTGCAGACCGACAGGACCATTCTTGCTGGATAAAAGTCGGCTACTTATGTAATATGAAACGTGACAGTCATTACGCTTGGTGTATTCGGTTTTTTTCAGCTGTTTGACCGTCAAACGTCACCATTTCTTGAAACCACTTATGGAGGCATGAGCGATGCAGAGACAGGGATTGACACTTGGCAGCTTTCAGAACATCAGGATCGGACTCGATTACAGCTGGTTCATCATGTTCGCCCTGGTCGTATTCATGCTGGCACGGTACTTTTTCCCCCAGAATTACGGGGAAATGGGCGCAGCGGAAGCATGGGCGCTCAGTGTCCTGGCTGCACTGCTTTTTTTCATATCCATATTGCTGCATGAATTTGCCCATGCCATGACCGCGCGAAGGAGGGATGTTGAAATCTCCGAGATCATCCTTTTTATCTTTGGCGGGCTGGCCAGAATGAAGAAAGAGCCCGAAAAGGCAAGTGACGAATTTGTCATTGCCGGGGCCGGGCCATTGTGCAGCCTGCTGCTTGGATTTTTGTTCCTGGGACTTGCTTTCCTTCTGGAGGGAGTCATTCGTGATGGCCTGCACGGTGTCCTTTGGTACATCGGCTACGTCAATGTGCTGCTCGTGCTCTTCAACATGGTTCCCGGGTTTCCGCTGGATGGCGGACGTATGCTCAGGGCGGCCTTATGGCATCAAACTGGCAACCTTCGCCGATCCACCCGGATCGTGAGCATTATTGGACAGTTATTTTCCTTCATAATAATGTTGGCCGGCGTATTTTTTATTTTTGGCGGGTCAATCATAATTGGAGTTGTGTGGATTTTCGTCGGGATGTTCCTGCTGCAGTCGGCAAAAAGCGGTTATTACCTGGTGGCCATGCGTGAAGGCCTGTCGGGTATACCCGTCCATAAAATCATGACGACCAACCCCTCTACGGTGCATCCTGATGTAAGCCTGCGGAACCTGGTCAACGAGTATTTCTTCAAGAACCGGTTTTCCTGTTTTCCCGTCATGAGGAACGACGAGTTTCTCGGTCTAGTGGAAATCAACCAGGTCAAGGCCGTTGATCGCGAGCAGTGGGAGTTCACGCGGGTATCGGATGTCATGACTCAAGGGGAAGCACTTCGTGCTGTAAGACCGGATAACGACGCCTATGATGTACTGATGGAGATGATCGATGCGGGCAGCGGGCGTTTGCCGGTCCTTGAGAACGGGGAGTTGGTTGGCATTATCTCAAGGAAGGATATTATGCAGTTTGTAGAATTTCGTGAGGCGCTTGGAACCTGAACGTATCGGTCCGGTTGCCGCTGCATATCATCAGACCGTTGACGGTGTTCATCGTGGCGGTGTCATCCGATGACCGTCAACCGTGCAAGGCGTGCCAGCAGCTTTTTCTGTCCGGCTTTTTTAAAAAAGACCGTGAGTCGGGCATTTTCGCCCTGACCTTCACAATGGATTATCTTGCCGGCCCCGAATTTTGGGTGGATAACGGCCATCCCCGTGCGCCATCCGCCACTCTCGGAATCGGTGTCATATTCGATCGTCATCCCGCCGGGCGGACCACCGACATTTTTTTGAACCCCGAAATCACCGGCATCCGCTTCTGAACCGAAGTTGCTGCCGTGGTTGCGATCGTCCTTGTGACCTCCGCTTTGCCGTGCTGGTGAACGGTCCTGTCGGGTTTCATAGGAAATATAGGTGCCGCTGCGGCCCTGCCTTTGTGAGCCGCTCTGCCGGATGGTAGCGCCCGTTTCGGTCCGGACCACGGACGGGTCCACCTCATCCAAAAAACGGGATCTCATCATCTCAACCTGATCGCCGAACCGGAAACGGTTCTTTGCATAGCTGAAGTAGAGATGCTTTTCAGCACGTGTTATGGCAACATAGAACAGACGCCTTTCCTCCTCAATATCCACCTCCTCGCCGCTCCTTCCACCAATAGGAAAGAGCTCTTCCTCCAGTCCTGTGATGAACACAAAGGGGAATTCAAGTCCCTTGGAGCCGTGAACGGTCATCAGGGTGACGGCGGGCTCACTGGAATCATGGGCGTCAAGGTCGGTGATCAGGCTGATTTCCTGCAGGAAGGTGCTCAGGGAGGGCTGATTGCTGCTCTTTTCAAAATAGGAGATGGCATTGAGGAGCTCCATGACATTTTGCCGCCGCATCAGGGATTCATGGGAGTGTTCTTCAATGAACTGCCGGACGTAGCCGGATTCTTCCAGCAGAAACCGTACCGTGTCGGTCAGGCCGGCCCCACCCAGCTTTTCCCGGGTCCTGACCAGCACGTCAACAAATTCGCGAATCCTGGGTATGGCAGGTTTGTAGATTCCGGTCGACTCCACATCGGAGATGACCTCCCAAAGCGATTTTTCCTCCGACCGGCCAACATCCATCAGTATCGACAGGGTTTTTTCACCTACGCCACGGGCCGGTTCGTTTATGACACGCAGCAACGATTCGTCATCGCCCGGATTGACCAGCAACCTCAAGTAGGCAGTGACATCCTTGATCTCCTTTCTCTGATAAAAAGAGATGCCTCCGACAAGCTGGTAGGGGATGCTCCTGCGCCGAAAGGCATCCTCCAGGACACGGCTCTGATAATTCGTGCGATAGAGAACGGCAAAATCACCATAGGAGAAGTGCTGCCGCAGCTTTTTGTCTTCAATGGTGCGGGCAATGCGGTTCGCCTCGTCACGCTCATCGTAATTCTCCAGGACGGTGATGATCTCTCCCTGATCGTTGTGCGTCCACAGCGTTTTTTCGAGGCGCGATTTGTTTTTCCTGATGACCGAATCGGCACACTTGAGTATGGCTTTGGTGGACCGGTAGTTCTGTTCCAGGGGGATCTGTACTGAATCGGGATAATCCTCGCGGAAATTCAGGATGTTGGTGATGTCGGCACCGCGAAAAGAGTAGATGCTTTGGGAGTCGTCTCCCACCACGCAGATGTTTTTGTGTCCGGCAGCCAGCAGGTTGGTCGCACGATATTGCGCATGGTTGGTGTCCTGGTACTCATCGATCAGGATGTAGCGGAAGTGCTCCTGATATTTTCTGAGGATCTCGGGATGCTGTTCGAACAACTCGATGGGTTTGAGCAGCAGATCATCGAAATCCATGGCGTTGTTCTTCTTGCAGCGCTCGAGGTATCTCTGGTAGACCTGGGCGGCGATGTCGTCCAGGGAACTCTGGATGAACTTGTCCCGGAACATGTCGGGACTGATCATCTGATTTTTGGCATTGCTGATTACATAACGCACTTTCTGAGGCTTGACCTCGCGTGTGTTGATGTTCAGTTCCTGCAGGATCGTCTTGATCACCCTGTCACTGTCGACCGTATCGTAAATGGTGAAATCCCTGGTGAAACCGAGATGCTCTGCTTCGATTCGGAGGATACGGGAGAAAATCGAGTGGAAGGTGCCCATCCAGAGGCGGTTTGCTCTCTCGCCTATAAGAGCGGAAATACGCTCCTGCATCTCACGGGCAGCCTTGTTCGTGAATGTCAGTGCAAGTATCTGATTCGGGTGCGCCTTCTGCTGATACAGGAGGTTTGCGATACGGAAGGTCAGGACCCGTGTCTTGCCACTGCCGGCACCGGCAATGATGAGCAGGGGGCCATCGGTGTGCAGCACGGCCTCACGCTGCCGCTCGTTGACATCCTTGAGAAATGGAGGGGTGGACGGCCGGGGTTCCTGGTCGTCGTTATGAAGTACAAATGTGGGCATGGCGGTTATCCTTCCAGATCAGCTAGAATGGTCCGCATTTTGTCCAGATTGATTCGGGCGTCGTCCTGCTTGTTCCGCTCGTTCTGCACGACCTGTTCCGGTGCGTTGGCGAGGAATTTTTCATTCGACAGCTTCTTCTCGACGGAAATGAGGAAGGAATCAAGACGGGAAATCTCCTTGCGGACCCGCTCTTTCTCCTTGTCAAAGTCTATAAGACCGGAGAGCGGTATAAAAAGCTGGTTTCCGTTGACCACATCTGACGCACTCGCCTTTGGTCGTTCAGCGGCCATATCCACCATGAATCGGTTCATCCGCAGCATTTTTTCGAATATGCCACGATGATCGGAAAGGACCTCCTGCATTTCGCCCGAAGCAGGTTTGATCAGGATATCCACTTCCATCTGATCGGGCACGCGCATTTCAGAGCGTATGTTGCGCACGGAAGAGATCAACTGCTGGATGGTACCGAATCGTTTGACGGAGTCAGGTGATGAGAGCTCTTTCCTGTTCTCAGGCCAGGAACTCACGATCAGTGCTTCCGATGGTGGGCGTTCCCGCAGCCGCTGCCAGATCTCTTCGGTGATGAAGGGCATGAAGGGATGCAGCAACTTCAGGAGCGCTTCAAAATGGATGACAGCGCGTTCAGCGGTCTCACGATCCATCTGCTTGCCAAACTCCGGTTTGATGAGCTCAAGATACCAGTCGCAGTAATCGTCCCAGACCAGGGAGTAGACCTTGAGCAGGGCCTCGTTCAGGCGATACCGCGACAGATCCTCGTTGACCGCATCAACCGTCTGGTGGATACGGGTGACCATCCATTGCTCATGAAGGGGCATTGCTGCGGTTTTGTCTTTATCGTAAGGCCAGGATTGCGCGTATTCAGCGTTTTCATCCAGATGCATGTTGAGGAACCGGAACGCATTCCATAATTTGTTGGAAAAATTTCGGCCCATTTCGAACTTGGAGGGATCGAGCTTGATGTCCTGCCCCTGGGCACACAGGATGATGAGGCAATACCGCACGGCATCGGCCCCGTACTGGTCGATCATCTCAAGTGGATCGATCCCGTTGTTGAGACTTTTGCTCATCTTGCGACCCTGCTTGTCCTTGACAATTCCGGTCATGAAGACGTCGCGGAACGGTGCCTGTCCGGTGAAGTGGATGCCGCCCATAAGCATCCGGCTCACCCAGAAAAACAGGATGTCGTAACCGGAAACCAGCACCGATGTGGGATAGAAGTACTCGAGATCGCGGGTTTTTCCGGGCCACCCCAGCGTTGAAAAAGGCCACAGCCAGGAAGAGAACCAGGTATCCAGTACATCGGGATCCTGCACCATGCCTTCCTCCGGCCGATCTATGCTGACCACGTAATCGCGTGATGTGTCTATGCTGCCGTCGTCTTTGGTATAGTACCAGACCGGGATGCGGTGACCCCACCAGAGCTGACGTGATATGACCCAGTCGCGGATATTTTCCATCCAACGGAAAAATTCGTTTTCCCATCGGCCGGGATAAAAACTGAATTCCCCGTTGCGGCTTGCTTCCATGGCTTTGTCAGCCAGAGGCTTCATCTTTACGAACCACTGATCGGAAAGAAGCGGTTCGATTATGGCCTTGCTGCGGCTGGATATGCCGATCTGGTTCACGTAATCCTCAACTTTCACGAGCAGCCCTTCGGCTTCCAGGTCTTTGACGATGGCGTCGCGTGCGTTAAAGCGGTCCATGCCGTTGTATCTGCCGGAAGCTTCGTTGAGTGTACCGTCTTTGTTGATGATGTTCAGCGTGGGGAGGGAGTGTCTTCTGCCGATTTCGAAATCGTTTTCATCATGTGCCGGTGTCACTTTGAGTGCGCCTGTTCCATAGTCCATTTTGACGTAATCATCGGCGATGATCGGGACTTTTCGTCCGGTCGTGGGGACCAGGGCGTGTCCGCCGATGAGTTTTCCGTAGCGCTCATCATCCGGATGCACACTCACGGCCGTATCGGCGGGAATGGTCTCGGGTCGGGTCGTTGCAATTGTGATGTGCGCAAGGCCTGAGCGTGACGCAGTCTCCTCATCGAGGGGATAAGAAACGTGCCACATATGTCCTTTACGCTCAACGTGTTCAACCTCCTCATCTGAGATGGCTGTCATGTCGACCGGACACCAGTTCACAAGATAATAACCCTTGTAGATCAGGCCTTCGTTGTGCAGTCGGATAAAAGTTTCCTGTACGGCACGCGACAGTCCATCGTCCATCGTGAAACGCTCGCGGCTCCAGTCGCAGCTCACGCCCAGTTTGCTGTACTGACGGGTGATGATCTCTCCGTACTTGGCTTTCCAGTCCCAGACTTTTTGCACGAATGCATCACGGCCGATGTCGTGCCGGTTCTTCCTTTCGGTTTTCTTCAGTTCCCGCTCAACAACGTTCTGGGTTGCGATTCCAGCGTGGTCGGTACCCGGAAGCCAAAGGGCTTCGTATCCCTGCATGCGCTTAAGGCGTGTGAGGGCATCCTGAACGGCTCCCTGAAGTGCATGTCCCATATGCAACGCCCCGGTGACGTTGGGAGGAGGCATCATGATGGTAAACGGTTCCTTTCCGGAGTCGGTGTGGGCTTCGAACATTCCGTTATCCATCCAGTAGTCATACCACTGATCTTCGATGGCCTTGGGGTCGTATTGCTTTGGAATCTCTTTTTCTTTCAGGTTTCCGCTGGACATATGCTTTTTTTGTTACTCTGGACCTGTTTTGATAATCGGTAATTGCTATCTGCCGGTGCACCAGTCTGATAAACGGTGATGGCTATGCGTTCATGGCCGTTGGAACATCCGGTTCCGCACCATCTAGACTTTTCGTCTGAGCAGCACACCGAAATGCCCGTCGCATTTGTGGATGTGCGGCAGTGTCTGATAGGACTTGCCATCTTCGGCAAGCACTTCCTCCGGAAGGTAATCCTCCAGGTTTTCCAGTTCGAAGTTGTCGTATTCTTTCAGGAATGCCTGGATGCGTCCCATGTTCTCATCCGGTTCAATGGAGCAGGTGGAGTAGACGAGCCGCCCGCCCCGTATTACCATATTAGCTGCTGCATCAAGGAGTTCATCCTGCTGACGTGTGAATTCTTCGAGATCCGCTTCAGAGCGGCGCCAGCGAAGGTCGGCCCGCTTTGCCAGTACTCCTGTGCCGGAGCAGGGGGCATCGATCAGAACGGCATCCACCAGCTTGAAACGTTCATTGGTGATGTCGGCGCGCTGGACCTTGACTATATCAGCCCCGTAATTGGTGACATTTTCCGCTATCAGGGCGATACGATCGGCGGAGATGTCGACGGCCAGGATGCTTCCCTGGTTCTGCATCAGGTCGCAGATCATGATCGTTTTGGTTCCGGGTGCAGCGCAAAGGTCATATACACTCTCTCCGGGTTGCGGATCGAGGATGGTGGGTGCGAAGCCGGCGGCGATGTCCTGGACCTGGGCGAAACCTTTTTGGAACCACCCCTTGGCCCTGATTTTGCTGAGGCTGTTTACTTTGTAATAGCCCGGCAGCCAGTCGCTTTCTTCAAATTCGATATCCGCCTTGCTGAGCCGGAGCTGAAAGTTCTTCGCGTTGGTCTTGAGTCCGTTGACCCTGAGGTAGTAGGAGGGATTCTGGTTGTTGTGCTGCATGAGGCGGAATGCCTCACGTTCCCCGAACCGATCCACCCAGCGTTTAACAAGCCATTCGGGGTGGGAAAATGTGGTAGCGATCAGTTTTGTGCGGTCCTCAAAATCGGGCTTGGGCAGATTGGGCATGTCGCGCTGGACCCGCCGCAAAATCGCGTTCATCAGGTCACCGCTCCGCGAACCCCCAAGGGTCTTAGCAAGTTCGACGGCCTCGTTCACCGCGGCATAGTCCGGGGTGCCATCCATAAAAAGAAGGTCATACAGGCCGATGCGCAGGATGTTCTTGAATTGCAGGTTCATTTCACCGACTGAAACGGCGCTGTAACGCGATATGAGAAAATCCAGATAACTTCTGCGCCGAAGTATTCCCTGCACATATTCATTTGCCTGCTGACGATCCTGTCCCTCCAGCTTATTCAGTATTTTCGAGTCCGTTTTATGGAACTCCTCAAAAAAGTTTAGTGCTTGTACACTTGCTTGACGAGCTGTTACAGTCTGTTCCAAAGCTTCCTTTCCGCTTTTCAGGTTGGTGTTAAAATTCTAAAAAAAGTACGGATTTTTTTGGTAATAATTAAGCCGAGTTATCGCTTTGCCCTGTATCGGCAAGTGTCTGGGGAACACGTTGCGCGACGCACCGGCAGCCCGGTACTGCAGCAAAATAAAGACATTGGAAGAATCGGTACGTATGCGCAATTGGTGTTTTCCTTTTGCACCGGTATTTGGTAATTTTGCCAAATTACTGTGCCGGGTGATTCTGCGCGGTCTGTTTACTGAAACTCTTAAAAAAAAATTCCTTGCTGATGAATAAAGGGAGCATAGCACAAATCATTGGACCCGTTGTGGATGTCGACTTTCCAGAGGGCAACCTGCCGTCGATCCTGAATGCATTGAAAGTAAAGCGGGAGGGAATGCAGGACCTCATCCTTGAAGTAGCTCAGCATCTGGGGGAAAACCGTGTCCGCACGGTAGCCATGGATTCCACTGACGGACTGGTCCGGCAAACACCGGTCGAGGACCTCGGAACCTCGATCTCCATGCCGATTGGTGAAGATATCAAGGGCCGGCTTTTCAACATCATTGGTGACACCATTGACGGGATCAAACAGCCCGAAAGCAAGGAAAGATATCCGATCCATCGTCCGGCTCCCAAGTTTGAGGATCTCTCCACATCCACCGAAATGCTGGAAACCGGCATCAAGGTGATCGACTTGCTCTGCCCGTATGCAAAAGGGGGGAAAATCGGCCTGTTCGGTGGTGCCGGTGTTGGAAAAACGGTACTTATCCAGGAGCTGATCAACAACATTGCAAAGCAGCACGGTGGACTTTCCGTGTTTGCGGGCGTTGGGGAGCGGACACGTGAGGGCAATGACCTGCTCCGCGAATTCATCGAGTCCGGCGTCATCAACTACGGTGAAGAGTTCAAGAAAGAATTTGAGGAAAACGGCAACTGGGATTTGGACAAGGTGGATATGGAGGCACTCAAGACCTCGCAGGCCACCCTGGTCTTCGGACAGATGAACGAGCCGCCCGGTGCCCGGGCCCGTGTTGCACTGTCCGGACTGACTGTTGCCGAATATTTCCGTGATCAGGTGAGCAAGGAAATCCTCCTGTTTGTCGACAATATCTTCCGTTTTACGCAGGCCGGTTCCGAGGTTTCGGCGCTGCTTGGAAGAATGCCTTCTGCTGTTGGATATCAGCCAACGCTGGCATCGGAAATGGGAGACCTCCAGGAACGTATTACCTCCACAAAAAATGGATCCATTACGTCAGTCCAGGCCATTTATGTTCCGGCGGATGACCTTACCGATCCGGCCCCTGCCACAACATTCTCCCACCTTGATGCCACTACCGTACTTTCACGGCAGATCGCGTCACTGGGTATATATCCGGCGGTGGACCCGCTCGACTCCACTTCCAGGATCCTGGATCCCCGCGCCATCGGACAGGATCACTACGACGCGGCACAGAGTGTAAAGGAGCTGCTCCAGAGGTATAAGGAGTTGCAGGATATCATTGCCATCCTCGGTATGGACGAGCTCTCTGACGAAGACAAGCTCACTGTTGCCAGGGCACGCCGTGTCCAACGCTTCCTCAGTCAGCCGTTCTTCGTGGCCTCGCAGTTTACGGGGTTGGAAGGAAAGTTTGTCAAGATAGAGGATACCATCAAAGGTTTCCGGAAGATCGTCGAAGGCGAACTCGATCACCTTCCCGAAAATGCTTTCTTCCTTGTCGGCAGCATTGAGGAAGCCATTGAACGCGGTGAAAAGATGCTCAAAGAGGAGTAATCACAGTATCGCGCTGCAACCGAATTCACATGTAAGAACTTTTTTATGAAAGCTCACATTTTAACTCCGCAGGGCCCCATCTTTGAAGGGGAGGTCGAGGGGGTGCGGATGCCTGGCGTCGAGGGCGGTTTTGAAGTGCTCAAGGACCACTCTCCGCTTGTCTCCATCCTGGTTATCGGCAAGCTTGTTGTCCGCGTTACTGACATGCCCGAGCAGAGTTATGCCATCAGTGGCGGGTTCACCGAGATCAAGGAGAACAACGTGATCGTCATGGCTGAGGAAGCCATTCCAACCGGCCAGATCGACACGGATAAAGAGCGAGCCAGGAAGTCTGAGTTGGAAGCAGCACTGAAGAAAATGAAAATCTTCACGGATGAGCATAAACGCACGGAGCGTGAGTTGCAGATCGTGAAAAACCGCCTTTACGTGGCAGGCCAGTAGCATTTGACCGGCAGCAGCCGGCAGGGTAATGGGTGTTTACCAGCTGATACGGCTGGGACGTGTAGGCTCGCTTTCACGTTCTTCCGGTGGTTGTTCCATTACAAAGCCCTGCGGCTGTTCAAAAGCATCCCTGCTCCATGGAACATTGGGGTCATTTGTGCAACTTTGGATGAATTGCCCCACGATCGGAAGTGCCGTACGGGCTCCCTGGCCAACCTGTGTACCCTGTGGAAATATGATGCGCCGGTCTTCACCTCCGACCCAGGCGCCTGCAACAAGATGCGGCATCATGGCCACGAACCAGTTGTCCGCACTATTTTGCGTAGTTCCGGTTTTGCCGGCAATATCCTGGGTGATGTTGAACATCCAGTTCATCCTGTTGCCGGTGCCGACCCATCCCTGTCCGCCGCGTATCACTCCACGCATCATATCCACCATGATGTAGGCGATTTCCGGACTGATCACTTCCTGCTGGCTCATCGACTGGAATTCCTGGAGCACGTTACCTTCTGCATCTTCAATTCGTGTCACGGCATAGGGTTCGATGTAAACGCCCATGTTGGCAAATGTGGCATAGGCGCTTGTCAATTCAAGCAGGCTGGAATGGGCGGTCCCGAGAGCGATGGCCGGATTGGTTGCAATTGGGGTGCGGTTCATACCCATGCGTCGTGCAAATTCAGCGATTTTCTGTCCGGCCGGACGCAGGTCTTCAAGGCGGTTGGTGCCGGGTGCACCGGCGAGTTCCGGCAAAAGCCGGACCGTAACATTGTTCAGACTCCTGCCGATCCCTTCTCTGAGCGTGATCATTTCAGGTCCGCTCGGGATCACCGGATCCCTGGGTGACCAGCGATCGCCGCTGACGTCGAAAAAGTTAACCGGATACTTTGAGAATTTGTGATAGGGACGGTATCCGTTATCAATGGCCACGGCATAGACAAAAGGCTTGAACGTGGATCCGGTCTGCCGGCGCAGCTGGTGCACGTTGTCGCGCTGAATCGTACTGTAATCCGACCCGCCGACCCAGGCCAGGATATTGCCGTTGGAGGGATCGATGGCCACGAAACCGGCTTCAAGCCGTGCCCGGACACGCTTCACCGAATCCACAAAGGCTTCGTCACTTTTCAGCAGGTCCAGGATTTCAGTGTGCGATCCGTGCCCCTCCCGGCGATACTTGTCATACCGCTCGGTCTCCTCCAGGAAACTGTTCAGGAACCCGGGGTGCTGCGCCCATAATCTGTCCATGTACTGGTTGCTTCCCGACGTGGTCCATTCCCGCTCGAAACTGCGCTGATGCTGCTCCAGCTGGGACTTGAGAGATTCCTCGGCGTAACGCTGCATGCGGGAGTCGATGGTGGTGTGGATGACAAGTCCGTCGCGGTAGAGGTCGTACCCGTTATCATCTGCCCAGCCCTGAATCTGCTGGCGTACGTACTGCCCGAAATAACGGCTTTCCCGACCGGCACGGAATGGCGGGTTGTAATCCAGTTCCAGTGGTGTTGCACGATAAAGGGTGAACTCATCGGGGGTGATGAAGCCGTGTCGCCTCATCTGTGACAGTACGATATTCCGCCTGTGAAGCGACCGTTCCGACCGGGTGCGTGGATTGAGGGCCGACACCGCCTGTAGACTGCCGATCAGGATGGCCGCCTCGGGCACGGTCAGGTCGTTGGCCGGCTTGTTGAAATGGGTGTGGGCTGCCGTTTCGATACCGAACGCGCTATTGCTGAATTCCACGGTGTTCAGGTACATCTCGATGATCTCCTGCTTCGTGTAATTCTGCTCGATCTGGATCGCAGTGATGATTTCGCGAAGCTTTCGTGGCACACTGACCTCCCGGCCGATGGACCGGTACAGGTTCCGGGCCAGCTGTTGGGATATGGTTGAACCGCCCTGTGGATTCCCGCGGAGCAGGTGATAGGGGATTGCCAGCGTCCGGTACATATCAATGCCCCAGTGGGTATAAAAACGGTGATCTTCGATTGCCACAAGGGCATCAATCACATTCGGCGAAATATCCTGATAGCGGATGTACGTACGGTTTTCCGTGAAGTACTTGTCCAGGACATGGCCGTCCCGACTGACCACAAAGCTGGCGATATCGGTCTGTGGGTTTTCGAGTTCCTCAATGGACGGCAGCCCCCGTGCAAGGTAGAAAAAAAACAGGAGCCCCCCGATGAACCCGGCCACGATGATGCCGCCGAACACTCCGAAAATGTGTCTCCAACCAATGTCCGAATAAGAATCACGGGACGAATACGTGGCCTTTTTGTGTTTCGATGGCTTGCTTTTACCGGATGCCGAAGCCGGATGCGGATCGGAACCCGGAGGTGCTTTCTTTTTTCGGGCCATTTCCCGCCGGTATTCAGGGTCGTTTAGATAGCGATCCATGTCCATGTTTTCAAAATCCTTGCTAGTCATTGCCTACCGTTTCCGCTTTTATATTACCTGATATGAGCGCATTGCTTCCTACATCCCATGTAACGACTTCAAAGGTCTTGTTTGCATACAGGCCAAGTGAAAAATCATTTCCGAAACTGCCGCAGTTCATGCAGGTCAGGTCGTGTTGTCTCCAAAGTACGGGCCGATGGTGATGCCCATATACGATGGCCTGGAAACGATCATCGGTCAGCACCTTGTGTCTGGCCCATGCATCCAATGCCGAGCGTTTATGGGATTTGTTGTTCATTTCGCATGATTTCCGGCTGGATCCTGAAAAGAAACGCATTCCGGTCCAGCCCATGCCTGGTGGCAGCAACGTCTGATATAATCTTACAAAATACGAATTTCTAAGGATACGATGCATCAATGGGCGTGGAAGTCCCATTTTACGATCGCTGAGGCCATCGCCGTGGAGTACCATGATGGAGACATCAGCTTCCCGTATGATCCTGTATTCATGCTCAACATCAAATCCAAGATCCCGCAGATATCCGTTCGTCCAGTTATCATGATTACCGGTGACAAAGAGCGAATGACTACCTGTGCGGAGATGAAACTGCCGGAAATGTTCGAGCACTTTCCCCCCGAGCGGAGGTACCCTGCCACCGGGATATTCCATCCAGTAGTCAAAAAAATCTCCGAGGATGACAATCTCAAGCCGATGATCCTGGCAGTGGTCGATCAGACGGATGACAGACTCCTCCAGTTCCCGGTTTTTTTCTTCGGAGTAGGCACCCAGGTGGACATCTGACAGAAAGATCAGTGACCTGGCAGGAACGACGGCGATGCTATTTTTTTCTGTAAATGACAAACCGGATAAATTCGGAGAAGAGGTCCCGGGTTTCCGATTCAGGAAACTCATTCAGGAGGATAAGGGCCTTGCCGGCATGTTCTTCCATCTTTTTTGCAGCGTAGTCGATACCGCCTTTGTCAATGACAAATTCGCGGATGTAATCCACATCTGCGGCATTTTTCCCCTTTTTCCGGAACAACCATCGCATCTTTCTCTGTTTCAGCAGGGTAGAGGCGCTCAGTGCGGCAATAAAAGGAAGTGTGATTTTCCGCTCCAGGATATCGTTCCCGGAAGTTTTCCCGGTTTTCCGCTGGCTGTAATCCAGCAGGTCATCGCGTATCTGGAATGCGATTCCGATGTGGTGCCCGATTTTCCCCATGCGCTCGCGGACCTGGTCATCTGCGGAGGCACTGATGGCCCCACACTCGCAGCAGGCAACCAGGAGACTTCCCGTCTTTTCCGAGATGATCTGGTAATACTTTTCCTCCGTCATGTTCTGGAGCTTGGAGGCCTTGAGCTGACGAAGCTCGCCTTCACTCATGCGCTTGACTGCGGTCGAAAGGACTTTCAGGAGCTCAAATTCGTTTGAATCGACAGCAACAAGCAGACCTTTTGCCAGAAGGAAATCACCAAAGAGCACACTGGCCTTGTTTTTCCACACCTTGTTGATGCTCAGGAAACCACGCCTTTGATCGGCATTGTCGACCACGTCGTCATGGATCAGTGTGGCAGTGTGCAGGAGTTCGATCATGGTTGCCGCCACATAGGACCTGTTGCTGATACCGCCGCTGATCCTGGCAGACAACAGTACAAGGATGGGACGCATCTGTTTCCCCTTCATGCGCATGAGGTAACGGATGATCCGGTTCAACAGGAAGACATCGGTGTCCAGATGTTTCCTGAAGTGGGACTTGAAGCTGGCCAATTCGGAAGCAATGGGTTGCTGAATATCGTCTAAAGAACGAATTGGGGCTGTTTTATGGTCGATGATGTCCTCCTTTACTACACTGTTCATTCAAAAGTCTGGAACATTTTGAGATTATATTTTGGTATCTTGTGTCCGGTTGCTGCAGATGCAGTCGGCTAAATGATATCTGGCAACGAATACACGTGCCAATTTAGCAGATTTTTAACCACAAATCTTGAGAAAAAGACATTGAAATCCATCAAACGCATTGCCGTTTTCACCAGCGGGGGCGACTCTCCCGGCATGAACGCCGCAATCAGGGCAACAGTGCGGACGGCCACCAAAAACGGATTGAGTGTCATGGGGATTCGTTTTGGTTTCCAGGGCATGATCGACGGGGATTTTGTGGAGATGCACCATCACAGCGTTTCCAACATCCTCCAACGTGGAGGTACCATCCTGAAATCGGCCCGCTCCAAGGAATTCCGCACATTAGAAGGCCGCCAAAAAGCTGTGGCGAACCTGAAAAAGCACAACATCGATGCACTGGTTGCCATTGGCGGCGACGGCACCTTCCGCGGTGCCACCGAGCTCTATAATGAATTTGAGGTTCCGGTCGTAGGTGTGCCCGGAACCATTGACAACGACTTGTTCGGAACGGACGAAACCATCGGCTACGACACCGCGCTTAATACGGCCATGGAGGCCATTGACAAGATACGCGACACGGCCGACGCCCACGACCGGCTGTTCCTGGTGGAGGTAATGGGCCGGGAGGCCGGATTCATTGCCCTTGAAACCGGAATCGCTTCCGGAGCCGAGCTCATTCTGCTCCCCGAGGCCGTTAAGAAACTGGAATATATCAGCGAAACCCTCAGGGAAGTATTCAAGGTGCAGCGCAGAAGCAGCCTGGTGATCGTTGCTGAGGGGGACCAGACAGGCGGTGCGCTGAACCTGGCGGAACAGTTGAAGGATGAGTTCGGGCAGTATGAAATGCGTGTCAGTGTCCTTGGTCATCTGCAGCGTGGAGGTTCGCCATCGTCACGCGACCGTGTGCTGGCAAGCCGTCTCGGAAGCGCTGCAGTTGAAACACTTCTCAACGGGCACAGCAGTGTCATGGTCGGTGTGGTAAATCAGAAAAACATCCTTACCCCCATGCACAAGACCTGGTCGGAGAAAAAAAGCATAAACTTTGAACTTCTTGAACTGGCAAAAGTAATAAGGTAATACTCTGTTATATGATTAGAATTGATAGCGAACCTGCGCGCAAATTCCTTTCCGATGAGGAGTGGAACACCGCCCGGAATATTGTAAAAGATTCCTCGGAACAACTGGACAAGAGAACGGGAAAAGGCACGGAGTGGCTTGGCTGGCAGTCCATCCTGGAAGAGCCAAACGATGCCCTGCTGGAAAACATGGAGTCCATAGGGTCCGAAATCCACAAAAATGGTGATGTACTCATCGTTTGTGGCATTGGCGGATCCTACCTGGGTGCACGTGCGGTCATTGAGGCCCTTACCCCCGAGTTCCGTGACCGGGGCCCGGAGATCATCTACGCAGGCCACCATATATCCGGCAGATATCTGAAACGGCTTATGGCCTACCTGGACAGACCCAGGGCCGATGGCTCCCCCAAGCAGGTCTATCTTAACGTCATTTCCAAATCCGGAACCACCATGGAGACAGCAATCGCCTTCCGGTTGCTCAGGAAATGGATGCACGACCGGTATGGCGACGAGGCGGTCTCACGGATATTTTGCACAACGAGCAGGGAAGGTGGCGCGCTCAACAAAATAATCCAGGCCTACGGATACCGAAAGTTCATCCTGCCGGACGATGTGGGCGGCAGGTTCTCCGTACTCACGCCGGTCGGGCTCCTTCCGATAGCAGCATCCGGGATCGATGTGAAGCGGCTTTATTATGGTGCCGTGGATTCCCGCAGAAAGTTGCAGGAGGACAGGGCCAACCTGCATGAGTACCTCACAACGCGTTTTGCGCTCTACAGAAATGGGTACGCCATCGACCTGATTGCCTCATTTGAACCGGCACTGGTTTCAATGGGGGGGTGGCTGCAGCAGCTTTATGGTGAGAGTGAGGGGAAAAACGGCCAGGGGCTCTTCCCAGCCGTTGCACAGTACTCCACCGACCTCCACAGTATAGGCCAGATGGTGCAGGATGGGAAACGAAACATCATCGAGACGTTTTTGCATGTCAAAAATGCCGAACCGACCGTCTCGCTGACCGCGGAGTCCAGGGACTATGACGGCCTGAATTATCTGTCCGGCAAAACCATGGAGGAGGTCAACGAAAAAGCGTTTCAGGGTACCGTGCAGGCACACAGCGAGGGTGGCGTCCCGATTTTCATTGCCAATATAGATGAGCTGAGCGCCGAAAGCATTGGCCACGCAATCTATTATTTTGAGCTGGCCACGGCCATTTTTGTGTACACACTGGGCGAAAACCCCTTCGACCAGCCAGGGGTGGAAGCATACAAGAAAGCCATGTACCGGCTGCTTGGAAAACGGGACTGATGCATATGACAATAAGCAAGAAGTCCGACTTTTATTATTACGCCATCGCCGGGAACATCGGCGCGGGCAAGTCCTCCCTGACCACACTGCTTGCCAGGCACTACAACTGGCGTGCCTACTATGAATCTGTGGACGACAACCCGTATCTGTCCGATTTTTATGAGGATATGAGGAGGTGGAGCTTCAATTTGCAGGTGTATTTCCTGTCCAGCCGCTTCCACAGTCAAAAAGAGATCGTAGGTACCAGACAGAGTTTCATACAGGATCGCACTATCTACGAGGATGTCGAGATTTTTGCCAAGAACCTGTACCAGATGGGGCTGATGAGCAAAAGGGATTTTGACAACTACAGCAATCTGTTTCATGAAATGGTGGAATTCCTGACGCCACCGGACCTGCTTATCTACCTCCGGGCCGATGTGCCAACCCTGGTCCGGCAGATCCAGCAGCGGGGACGGGACTATGAAAGCACGATCAGGATCGAGTACCTGGAGCGGTTGAACACGCTGTATGAAGACTGGATCAGAAGGTATCCCCATGAAAAACTGATCATAGACACCGATCATCTCGACTTTGTGAACAACAAGGAAGATCTGGGCAAGATTATCGAGGCCATTGAGCAAAGAAGATTCGGGTTGTTTTCATAGCATTGTATATCAGCGCATAATTTGCTAAATTTATAAGCTTTGTTACAAAAAATGCTGTCCAACATGGTTTCGTTTCGATTCAATGAGATACCCAAGGGATTGTCTGAGGAAATCCTTGATATTGAAGCCGATGAGCTCGGTATCGAGGAATCGGACATTACGGGGATTCGGATCCGGTTGATTTTCAACAAACAGGACGAGAATCTCAGGGTGCAATGCCAACTGCGCGCGGTGGCAGAGCTGACGTGCGACCGGTCGCTCGACCCATACGAAACCACATTGGAAAGCAGTTACGAGGTGGTTTTCCAGCATGATGTCCAGGATGAATATGAAGAGCTTTCCGGGACTCTCAGAAAGTTGGACCCCTCACAGAACGTCATTGACTTAACCCGGGAACTCCGGGATACGGTACTGCTGAGCATGCCGGTAAAAAAACTCCATCCAAGATATATCAAGGATGGGGAAATCACTGAATTTGAAGCCAGTTTTGGTGACAAAGAGCTTGATCACGATCCCAGATGGGATGCACTAACGGAATTGAAACAAAGAATTCAAAAGAATTAACATAACGGAACATGGCACATCCAAAAAGAAAAACATCCAAAGCCAGAAGGGATAAAAGACGTACACATCAGAAACTGGACGATCTCACCCTGACGGAATGCCCCAACTGTGGAACGGTACACCAACGTCACCGTGCCTGCACTGAGTGCGGATACTATCGTGGACGTCAGGTCGTAAAAGCGGCCAGCGAAGTCTGAGCAAGTACCACATCCACGGGGCAACTTTATCCACAATCACATAGACCCACATGATGAAAATTGCCGTTGATGCCACTGGCGGTGATCATTATCCCCAGAATCCGGTAGAAGGAGCGGTTCTGGCCGTGAAGGACAATGATCAGCTTGCCGTAGTTCTTACTGGTCCTGAACAGGAAATCAGCAAGGAACTTTCGAAGCACGACTATCCAAAAGGACGTATCATTTTGCAGGATGCGCCGGAAATCATTGGAATGGACGAATCGCCGGCACAGGCGGTCAGGAACAAGCCGCATTCTTCCATTGTCGTGGGCCTTGGCATGCATCAGAAAGGAATGGTGGACGGTTTTGTGAGCGCCGGTAACACGGGTGCGCTCATGGCTGCCTCAGCGTTTATCCTGGGCAGGCTGGACGGGGTCATCAGGCCAACGATTGCGACATACTTTCCCACTGTGAAGGGGATGGGGTTGATGATCGATGCCGGTGCCAACCTGGAAGTCAAGCCGGAAATGCTCTTCCAATTCGGTGTGATGGGTAACATCTATGCCAGGGACATCATGGGTTTCGAAACACCCAGGGTTGGCTTGCTGAATGTCGGTGAAGAGAAGGAAAAGGGATCTGAAACGCTAAAGAAGGCATATGTACTGCTGCAGGCGTTGCCCAATTTTGTTGGGAACATTGAAGGAAGGGACATACTGGCGGGACAAGCCGACGTTTTTGTCTGTGATGGCACTACAGGCAATATCCTGCTCAAGTTCGGGGAATCGATTCCCGATGCGCTGAAAATGCTGCTAATGGGTGCGATCAAAAAACGGCAGCTTGAGAAAGAGCAGGTCGCCCTGATCATTTCGCTTCTTGAGGAAGCTTTTGCACCATTTGACTACCAGCGTGTCGGCGGTGTCCCGTTTCTTGGGGTGAACGGCATAAGCATGGTCGGCCACGGTGGAAGCAGCCCTGTTGCCATCAAAAACATGATCCTGAATGCGGTCAAAATGGCCGAATCGGATATCAACAAGAAGATCATCGCGTCCGTGGCGTAATTTCGGATTTGGCATCAATGGCACCATGCATCGGGATGCCTGTACGTGGACTGTATAACAAAACTTTAGAATGCGTTCTGAAATCAAAGCAAAAATCTCTGCTGTAGGGCACTATCTGCCCGAGTATATACTGACGAACCAGGAGCTCGAGAAGCTGGTTGAAACCAACGACGAATGGATCCGGACCAGGACCGGTATCACGGAACGGAGAATCCTAAAGGATCCGGACAAGGCTTCTGGTTACATGGCTGCCGAGGCCGCACGTGAAATACTGCAGCAGCGGAACATTGATCCCGGCGAGATCGATGTCATCATCGTGGCAACGGTCACCCCTGACTACATGTTTCCTGCTACCGCATGCATAGCGCAAAGCCTTATCGGCGCAAAAAATGCGTTCTGTTTTGACCTTTCGGCTGCCTGTTCGGGATTTCTTTACGCACTGGAGGTGGGATCCAATATGATATCGTCCGGTCAGTACAGGAAAGTATTGGTGATCGGATCGGACAAAATGAGTTCCATCGTGGATTACACGGATCGCTCGACCTGTATCCTGTTCGGCGATGGTGCCGCAGGGGTGCTGCTGGAGCCGGCCGATGATGAAAACGCCATTATTGACAGCATCATGTATTCCGAAGGAGACATGTCACAAAACCTGATTCAGCAGGGTGGTGGCAGCCGTAACCCCGCGAGCCATGAAACAGTCGATAAGAAAATGCATTATATTTATCAGGAAGGCCGCCCCGTGTTCAAGAGGGCTACGGAGGGCATGGCCGATGTTTCTGTCGAAATCATGGAAAAAAATCAGTTGACCGGAGACGATGTGGATTGGCTGGTACCTCACCAGGCCAACCTGCGGATCATCGATGCAACGGCACGCAGAATGAACCTGGATCCATCAAAGGTTATGATCAACATAGACAGGTATGGAAACACAACGGCAGCAACCATCCCGCTCTGCCTCTATGACTGGAAAGACCGGCTCAATAAAGGAGACAAGATAGTCCTGGCTGCTTTTGGCGGCGGGTACACATGGGGTGCCACCTACCTCAAGTGGGCCATGTAATCACGACATCCATGAAGAAAGCTTATCTGTTTCCCGGGCAGGGATCACAAAAAACCGGAATGGGCGCAGAACATTACCGCTTCAGCAGCGATTTCCGCAAGCGGTGTGATGCGGCTGATGAGATACTTGGATACCGGTTGACCGATATCATGTTCGAAGGTCCGGATGCGACACTGACACAGACGCGGTACACTCAGCCCGCACTTTTTGTCCACGCCTTCGCGCTGTTTGAGATGCTTGGCCACCGGCCTGACATGGTTGCCGGTCACAGTCTTGGAGAATATACGGCACTGGCTGCATCGGGTGTCCTTACATTTGAGGATGCGCTTGGGGCCGTACAGCGCCGGGGTGAATTGATGCAGGATGCCGGTGAGTCACAGCCGGGTTCCATGGCCGCCATCATCGGTCTGGATGATGA
>SKWQ01000281.1 GCA_007128855.1 Balneolales bacterium | reverse complement strand
CCGCCCAGATCATGCAGCCCGACATGCTGATCAACCCGCTCAATAACTATTTCTTCACGGCCATATCCAGCATATTGATCATCAGTATCGGCTGGTGGATTACGGACCGTATCGTGGAGCCACGTCTGGCCAAGACGGAAGTAGACGGCGACCAGGATGACCTGCCGCAGATGGAAAAGCTCGAAAAGCATGAAATAAAAGCCTTCTGGGTGGCGACTACGGTCATGCTCGTTGGAATTGTGGCGCTGTTCCTGTGGACCATCCCCGCCGACTCCCCCATGCGCTCTCCCGACGGCGAAGTCACCGCGTTTGATGCACCGATCATGATGTCCATCGTCCCGCTCATTTTCCTGCTTTTCGTGATCCCTGGCGTCATCTACGGCTTCCTCTCCGGGACGTTCAAGAGCTCGCAGGATGCGGTCGGCAGCATGAGCAAGGCCATGAGCAGCATGTCGTATTACATTGTGATGGCATTTTTCTGCGCCTTGTTCATCGACGCTTTCGGCAATTCCAATATCGGGATCCTTATTGCGCTGAAGGGGGCCAATTTCCTGCACAGCCTGGCCATGCCGGGGGCGCTGACCATCGTGGGCATCATCCTCCTGACCGCCGTGGTGAACCTGCTGGTCGGATCGGCGTCGGCCAAGTGGGCGCTCATCAGCCCCATCTTTGTCCCGATGCTTATGGGCATCGGCATCTCCCCCGACCTCACGCAGGCCGCCTACCGTGTGGGTGACTCCGTATCCAACATCATCACCCCGCTGCTGCCGTACTTCCCGCTGGTGGTCGTCTTCTGTCAGCGCTATGTAAAGAATACCGGTATTGGCACCCTGGTGTCCATGATGCTGCCGTATTTCTTCATATTCCTGGTGACCTGGACCATTTTCCTGCTGCTGTACTGGTTCATCGGGATCCCGCTCGGACTTCAGGCATCCTACACTTATCCCTGAACGTAAACTGTTTACCGATCCGGGCCGGTGCCATCTGCTGCCGGTCCGGCATCGCCCTGTCATGGTCCTGCCTTACCACAATCTGAGGTGCAACGATGATGAATTTCAGAAATCTGCTGCTTTTATTGGTTATGGCCTCTGTGGGCCTTGGAACCCTCACATCCTGCGGGAACAGTGAGGAACTGGAGCGTTTGCAGCGTGTGAACGCCGACCTCCGCAGCCAAAACCGTCAACTTCAACAACAGGTGAACGCATTGAAAGAAAAAGAAGAACAGCTGGCATTCCTGTCGGCACAGATGGGCGATGTCAAGGCACGCATCGTCACCAACCACGGGCCCATCGAGGTCGAATTCCTGGCCGACCTGGCACCCATCCATGCCTTCAACTTCATCACCCGGGCGGAGAGCGGTTTCTACAACGGTACGAAATTCCACCGCGTCATCCCCGGTTTCATGATCCAGGGCGGGGATCCGAATTCCCGTGGCGATGACCGCCGGCTTTACGGACAGGGCGGACCGGTCGTGGCCATCCCCCATGAATTCAACCGGACACCCCACGAGCCGGGCGTGCTTTCCATGGCACGAACGGCCGATAAAAGTGCCGGGGCGGGATCACAGTTTTTCATCATGCACGGGCGTTCCCCCGGTCTGGACAATGAGTACACCGCTTTTGGCCGGGTGACTTCCGGGATGGATGTGGTCGACGCCATAGCCACCGTGCCCACCAGCCCGCAGCACCGCGACCAGCCGGTGGAGCATGTGGTCATTGAGCGGATCGAAGTCCATCGATAAACAACCTTGATTCCTGTCCCCTTATAACAAGCCAGCCGGAGGTTTCCATGCCGTGGGCCTTGCCATTTCTGTTCCTTTTCGGAGTGCTGATCGTCGCGGGTTGTCAGCCGGACCGGGATCCGCTTCCGGAGGGTTTTGACATCCAGGGGCATCGCGGTGCGATGGGACTCAAGCCGGAAAACACGCTTCCGGGCTTTTTCAAGGCGGTGGATCTGGGAGTGACCACCATTGAGTTTGACCTGGCCGTCTCCAAAGAGCACAAAATGGTGATCTCTCACGAGCCGTGGTTCCGGGCCGATATCTGCCTGCAGCCGGACGGTTCCCCGATTCCCCGGGACCTGGAGCGGTCGTTCCGTCTGTATGAGATGTCCTTTGAAACCATTGAGCAGTTCGACTGCGGCTCCCTGCAACACCCGTCACATCCCGATCAGCAGACCTTGTTTGCGATCAAGCCGCTGATGTCGGAGGCCATCGAAATGATCGATGACTATGCACGCTCACAGGGGGTTCCTCCCATCGGATACAACATCGAGATTAAAAGCGATCCGGCATGGGATGGCAGCCTGACCCCGGAACCGGCGGTTTTCGCGCGGCTGCTGCACGAGGAGCTGCTCGCGCTCGAAAAACGGCTCGAAACGCCCCTGCTTGACCGGATCACGGTGCAATCCTTCGACCCGAGGCCGCTCCATGCCTTGCGGGCCATTGCACCGACCATACCCATCGCCATCCTGACCTACACCGAAGGCACAGTGGACGACCATCTGCGGTTCTTCGGCCTTGAACCCGAGATCTACTCCCCCAACTACGGCCTGGTGACGGCCGAGCAGGTGCAAAGGGCTCATGAGCTGGGAATGCGCGTCATCCCCTGGACGGTCAACCGCAAGGCCGACATGCAGCGGATGGTGGAGTATGGGGTGGACGGACTGATCACCGATTATCCCGACCGGTTCAACGAGCTCTTCCCGCGTCCGTGACGAACCGGTAGCGTTTGCACTGATGATTCCGGCATTTCCAGGGCCTTTTCCTGTGAATAATCTCCTACTCGACGGGTGCCCTGCGTGCATTAATGAAAGATCTGATCCCGAGAACCAGATATCCGATGCACAAGAGGGCCATGAGTGCACGCAGACTGGCGGCCAAGATGTTGACTTCATGATTCCCGCCCATATAGGAGACCACATCCAGGATACCTGTAAACGTCCCGATGATGGCCAGGAGTGCGAGCAGCTGGGCGAGATGCATGGTGATCATGCGCCGTGATTCCTGCTCTCCCAATTGTCCGAGCAGGACAAAAACAGCGCCATACATGGCGGGTATGAGCGCGGTCCAGCTCACCATACCTGTGGCGATAAATCCGATGATACCGATGATAACGAGCAATATTCCGAGAATTTTTGTGTTCTGGGTCATGTCTTATAGTTACGATGTTGGGAATTCATATATGCACGAGAGGGTTGCCGCATCAGGTGCGGCGGGCCGAGCCCGAAAAACGGAGAACCGCAACGTCACCACCATTCACCGAGCGTATCCGGTACGACCTCCCCGGTGGGCGTGATCCGTTCTCCCTGCCGCGGCGGACTTGTCGGGAAATCACTTATGGAAACGTTCGGGTCCCGATCGTTCGGCACATAATGGCTGTGGTTCCCATGGGGCACTTCCCGATATGGTTTGGAGTCAAAGACCCCGAGGGAATCAGCCACTACCAGGCCGGCTAGCAGCAGGGCGAATATGCCAAAGAATATGCGAATTTTTTTTCGGGACGACATGGTCGCGGATATGGTTGTTGCAGGATTTCCCGGAGGATACGGGAGTGATCCAACAGGTCAATGCGGCTTCAGCCGGCGAATCAGCATCGGATGAGCGTTTTTTTCGGCTGGCCTGGAGCAAAGATATGACAATTTGACCATATCCGACAGACAATCCCGGCGCATAGGATTCCACCAGGGCTGTCTGTCGGACAGGACTCTGCAACGGACAGGATCAGTGATCCCCACTTCTCACATCACGGAACGTCGCTTCGCTTTCCACACCGAGGCGGTCCACAGCCGTGACAGCCACGGCATTGAGCCGTGCTCCGTCACGCCCCGGATCCAATTTCACCTGCTGGCTCCACCCCGGGAGGATTTCGGTCTGCCAGCGGTCACCATGACGCGTTTTGACCACGTACAGCCAAGCCGCTTCGTCGGCGGGTGTCAGGATCAGGTACGGCTTATCCAGAACACTCACGACATCCACAACCGGTCTCTGCGGCCTGCTCTCTGAAAGCCATTCCGTTGCCGGCACCAGGGCCGGTTCCCGGTACAGATGCATCAGGGAGTCGACCAGGTTTTCCGGGTTCATCATGAGCACGCGCATGCTGAAGTGGATGTTGCCGGTCGTAGCCTCCGAGGCACGGGTGAGTCCGATCTGACCGGTGATTTCGGAGACGGGCCAGGTTTCGGCTCCGTATCCAACCCGATTGGTGAAGTTGCCCGGCCAGAAATGGCGGCCCTCGTGGTTCTGCTCATGCCACCAGTCCACCAGTACCTGGTATTTCTGTCCCTCCTGCTCCATCGGCCAGTACAGCTGCGGGGCAAAATAGTCCAGCCAACCGTTCTTGAACCATTTTCTGGCATCGGCATAGATCTGCTCATAGGCATCAAATCCCTGGATTTCGTCGCCCTGATGATCGGGACGCCAGAGCCCGATGGGGCTGACGCCGAACCGCACCACGGGATCTTCCTCCCTGATCACCTCATGCAGGCGCTTCATGAAGGTGTCGACATTCCGGCGTCGCCAGTCGCCGCGATCGATGGGACCGTGCTCTGCCACAAAAGCGGCATACGATGCGCTGTCAGGAAAGTCGATCAGGTTGCCGTCCGCATCACGCTCGCGGTAGGGATAGAAATAGTCGTCCACATGGATGGCGTCGACATCGTAGCGGCGGATGATGTCCCGCACCACATTGAGCGACCACTCGTGGGAGTCGGGATGACCTGGATCCATCCACAGATGCCGTCCGTACTCCACGACCAGTTCCGGCCGCAGCTTGCTCAGGTGATTGTCGGCCAGTTCCCCACGGGCCGAAGGATGCCGCGAACGGAACGGATTGATCCACGCATGCAGCTCAAGCCCCCTTTTGTGCGCTTCCTCGATGGCGAAGGCAAGCGGATCGTAAAACGGCTCGGGCGGGGTGCCCTGCTCACCGGTCAGGTACTCCGACCACGGCTCATGTTCCGAAGCATACAACGCATCGGTGGCTGTCCGTACCTGGAAAATGACCGTATTCATGTTGAGCATGGCAATACGGTCGAACATGGCACGCAGCTCGGCTTTCTGCTCGTGCACCGGGATGCCGCGCTCCGACGGCCAATCGATGTTGGATACGGTGGCGATCCAGACGGCACGAAGCTCGCGCGGAGTTTCGGGGGCCGCCTCCGGATCAGCCGTTCGTGCTTCATCGGCCAGCGGTATCCGCTCCGGGCTGCAGGACGCGACGCTCATGGCAAGCAAAAGCACCCCGACCGCGAAATGAATTAACAATCCAATGTTTTTCATCTGTTTATAATTTTTGATTCAATAGGTCACATAGAATTAAAAAGGCCTGCAGCCCGGTGTTTGAGGTCATATCACCGGGTTACAGGCCGTAACGAACATGTCGTTAAACAAGTCCGTAAAGATGCTGCTTGCTAATCCTGTCAGAGATTGGGATTGCTGTTCCGCTCGCTCTGAGGGATCGGCAGACAGGTGACATTACCATAGGTCTGTCCCTGGAACGGATCCGTGCCGCTCGGGAACAGATCGATACCGTACAGGTTCAGGTAACGGCGCAGGTCGCCAAGGCGCTTGCCCGTCAGGTAGAAGTCCCTGGCCCGCTGTTCGCGCAATTCGGCCATGAGGTCGTCACCAGCAAGGTTGACTTCGTCGTGTCCTACGAATTCGCGGCGCTCATTCACCAGGTTGAGGGTATAGCCCGTGGCACCCTGTGCTTCGGCGATGATGTAGCGTGCTTCGAGGGCAGAGGCAAAACGGACATCGGTGCTTCTCTGGAATTCCAGGGAGTCTTCCGGTGTCCAGTCGCTGAAGCTGTACGGCTGGTACGGGATGTACATCATGGTACCCGCCACCAACGAGGTGAGCATCTCGGCCGTGTGCGGCACGCGGATGTCATCCAGGTTCTGGAACGGCAGTCCCGGACTCAGATAGCGGTTGTTGGCACCGGTTGTCGGGTCGCGGAACGGGTTGTACTGCCGTGCCGAGTTTTCCGAATGGCGGATCCACATCTCGAAGTCCTCGTCCACACGGGAAGCGTAGGACTCGGCATCGGCCATCTCACCCAGGTTCAGGGAGGCGCGAGCCGCCCCGAGGTTCGCCAGGTTGCGCAGCTGCTCAACACGGGCACCGGGTTCGCCGGCTGCCAGGGCATTGTCCGCCACTTCCAAAGCCTGCTCGAAACGCTCAATCGCCATTCCAAAGAGTTCTGCGGAAGAGTAAGGCGCACTCACGTTGATGGGCGCTTCGCAGAAGGTCTCGGCCATCATCACATACGAGTAACCGCCATAAGCCAGTGCCTCGAGTGTGTTCAGTTTCGCCCAGGCATCGTTGCCATGGATGACCTGAAGCCGGTCGACCGCATCATCCGCCGAAGCGCGGCTGCGCTGCCAGAACGAATAGATGTTGTTGACATAGACGTTGTTTTCGTCAAGTGTCCGCAGCACCATGGGGATGGTTGGAGCAAATGTATGGTCCAGCAGCAGTTCATCCGCAACCGTGCCCGTCCACTGAGACGTGTAGGAATGCGTATACTGGAATTCGCCGATCACACCGTTGATCATGGTCTGCTCAAGTGCAGGATCGGTGAGCTCACCCTCTTCGATGGCCCCGGGATTGGAGACATCGAGAATACCATCACAGGCGACTGTGCCGAAAAGCAGCAGCGCCAGGATTCCATTCATGAGATAATGTTTTTTCAATAACATAATGGTCTGAGTAAAGTGTTAAAAAGGATTCTTACGTTAGCCCGGGTCAGAAATCGATGCTGAGGGAGCCCGAGACACGGCGGAAATTGGGGGCCGTCCATGAGTCGACACGGCTGAATGTAGCGTCGCCGTGGAAGTTGATCTCCGGATCATGTCCGCCATACCGCGTCCACAATATGGCCACATTGTGCGCCGCCAGTGAAAACGTGGCACGGCCCAGGCCCAGCTGGTTCACGAAGTTTGCCGGCAGCGTGTAGCTAAGCGAAACATCACGCAGCTTGATGAAGTCGGCCGGTTGCACGTGGTGGTAGGTCTGCGCCCAGAGGGCACGGGCAGCCACCTCATCCGGATCGGCTTCGGGATTGACCGTCTCCCAGCTTATGCGTGCACGATCGCGGCGCATGTCCTTGACATTGAACTGGTAGTGTCCACCCTGATAGTCAAACAGGGCAAAGAGCCGGAATCCATTCAGGAAATTCAACTCGGTCGAGTACCTCAGCTCGCGGGTCGGCAGCGAGGGGCCCATGTAGACATCGTCGGGCTCCAGGCGCATGACACCGTCTTCCCCGCGGGAAGCACGCTGCGACCAGAAAGCACCCAGCGGCTTGCCTTCCTGGTACCGCTGCACCGGATGGTAGATACCGAAGATCATCGGATCCCTGTCGTCGCCAAAGGCCACCAGTTCGTTGCTATTGGTCGAGAAGGTGAAGGTGTTTCTCCAGTTCACGGAGTTCAGCGCCACCGGCACAACACTCAGCATCGCTTCGATACCCTTGTTATTGATCTCGCCGAGGTTTTCAAGCGTGCTGCCTGCAAAACCGGTCGACGGAGCCACGCTGACGCTCATGATCGCGTCACGGGTCGTGGTGTTGTAGTAGGTGAACTCAAGGCCAACCCGGTCACTGAACATGGAAAGGTCAAATCCGATTTCAAGCTCGGAAGATCTCTCGGCCACCAGATCCGGATTACCGAAAGAGGAGTAGCGTAATGCCGGCTGGGTGGATCCGTCTTCCATCGTGCGGACAAGTGTCGTGTAGGTCCGTACGGCAGCGTAAGCGCCCGGAGCATTACCCGCCTGACCCCATGCGGCACGGAGCCGGAGCTCGTCCACTTGAGGAATATCAAAGAACGGAGCTTCCGAGATCACGTAGGAAACGGATGCCTTGGGATAGAATACCCGGTTGATTTCCGTCCCGAAAACGGAGTTGTTGTCCATGCGGACCGCACCGGTAACAAACAGCCGGTCTTCCCAGCCGAGTTGCTCCTGGACATACATACCGAACGAACGGGTCTCGGAAAACGCCTCCGAACCACTGGTTACGGCCGCGTTGCCCACGAGACGGGCGGCTGCCGAACCCAGCCCCTCGCCGGTTGCCGTAGCATTCTCGTAATCAACGGCCTCAAACTGGAATCCGAAGGAGAAATCGGAGCGGATCTGCTCATTCAGGTCAAATTGCATCGATCCACCATAGTCGACCGAGTAGACACTGGTCTTGGGGGTTGCCACGGCGATGTAACCGTTGGCCACGTTCACGCCGAACGGCGCCAGTCCGGTCTGATCCGGCGCATAGAACACCTGGGCACGACGGACGTTGTTGTCGACACCAACCTGCAGCCGGTTTTGGAACCATTCGAATGGCCGGTAGTTGACCGTGGAACTGATGTTGAACCGGTCGGCACGCGTCTGGTTGTTGTAGGTGTTGGCATATTCCGGAGCTACCGTGAAGAAACCGACATCGCCGGCACCGCCATACTGGCGGCCGGGAACTGCCAGCCAGGAGCTGATGATAAGGCCATAGGCGATATTGTCATTCAGCGGCAGGCGCACGTGGTTGTTCGAGTAGCTGGCATTGACCGAGAAGTTCAGTTGATCGGTCGGGAAGAAGCGGAAGTTACCACGAACAGAGGAACGGTTCGAGTAGTTGTTGTAGAACACACCGTCTTCTTCGTCCCGCGAACCGGAAACAAAGAACGAATACTGGGGTCCGCCACCGCGTACCGAAAGCGAATATTTGTTCATCAGGCCGTTTCTGAGGGCATCGGGGTTGTCGCTCATGGGCACATGCTCATAGAACTCACCCACCTGCATCCCAACCATGCTGGGCCACAGATCCGGGTTGTCGAGCCGGTCCTGGGTGACCAGTGCGTAGTTGGTCGGCCGCCATGACTCGGGCCAGCTGGTGTAGCCGCGCTCTACGCGTGCATTCCAGTTGATGTTGGGCTCGCCCATGCTTCCCTGCTTGGTGGTGATGTTGATCACACCACTGGCGGCGTTGGCACCGTAGATGGTGGCAGCGGCCGGACCCTTGATCACTTCAATGGAAGCGATGTCACTGGGGTTGATGGCATCGAGAGCCGAGGTGTTCTGTCCGTATACCGTAAAGTTGCCCTGGCCGCCGGTCTGGATCCGCACACCATCCACATAGAAAATGGGCTGGTTGGATCCGGACATGGAAGCCGCACCGCGGATGCGAATGTTGGCGGCGGTACCGGCCGTACCCGAACCGGGCACGAGGGTGAGTCCGGATACCTTGGACTGCAACAGCTCGGTCACCGTGTTGTTGGACACGCGGTCCATCACATCGGCGGCATCGACACGACTGATCGCGTTGCCGACCGTACGACGGCGGGTGTCACCGGCGGTACCGGTAATGATCACCTCGTCCATGCTCAACTGGGACTCTGTCAGCCGGATGTCTACCGTGACAGTCTCACCTGCCACAACCTCCACGCCAACGCTCCGGGTCTGGAAACCCAGGTATCGGACTTCCAGTGTGCGGGTCCCTGTCGGGACATTCGTTATGGAATATTCCCCGTCGATGTCGGTCGCGGCGCCGATATTCAGGCCCCGAACGATCACGTTGGCTCCGGGCAGTCCGTCACCTGTTGCTGCATCCGTAACCGTTCCACGGATTTCCCCTGACTGAGCCAGCGCCGTCAATGGCATGGCCGCCAGGAAAAAACATACAAACAGTAGTTTTCTGTAATTCATGTTTTCAACCTTTTTTTGCGTTTTGCCGGCCGCAACGGACGTAACCCGGGCACAGGATTACCCGGCGGTTAACTGTCTGCCTTAAGCCGAACGATTAGATGATTGCGTTTCCAATGTTCAATTTGTTAATAGGGTAATGGAAGCGCTTTTTTCAATTAATAATCAGGGTTCCAGTGAATTTTTGTAAGATTGTCCCTGCAATCATTAGAATCTTTTTCATTGCAACCCATTACAGCCCACAATATGAGCCATAAGCGGTTCATATTCAAGGTAAAAAATTAGAAAAATTTAACCATGGAGTTTTTTTCGTCCATGTACTGTTATTTCAATACTCTGAAGCTGCCGTATAGAGGTGTTTTTCGGCGTGCCGTTTGATAGCCGGCCGGCCATCTCACAACCGCTGGAACGATTTGCGGAAATTTGCATTTGTGTATTGTTTGACAGCGTGTGCAAGTGTCAACCCTCCAACGGTTTGATAAACTACAGATGGCAGGGACATCGCACCGCACAAACGACAGACAATCATTCAGCCAGTGACAAAACCACCCCATATGCATCATTCTCCGCGGAATTCCTGTACCGGATACCGAGTGATGATGCTGGCCATGATTTTTATCGGGGCGTCACTGCTCCCGCGGAATGCGGATGCATCCACCGGAAACCCGGCGCCTTCATATACCATAATGGTCGATACTACCTCCGAAGCCGGACGTGGTGTGATCCGCGGCGCGATACGTGATGCCGAAAGCGGTGTTCCGCTGGAATTTGCCAGTGTCCTTGTGCAGGGGACCAATTTCGGAACCAGCGCCGATGAAAACGGTTTCTACGAACTCCGGAACGTCCCGCCCGGCCGCTACAACCTGCGTTTCAGTTTCGTGGGATACTACCCGCGAACCGTGTACGAGGTGCTGGTCAGCCGCAACCGCGATCTGCGCATCAACATTGCCCTGGAACCCGAATCCACGCAGCTGGGAGAGATCATAGTGCGACCCTCTCCGTTCAACCGTACCCCGGAAAGCCCGATTTCCAAACGCACTATCAGCAGCTCCGAGATCGAGCGCGCACCCGGAGGCAACCGTGACATCTCCCGCGTCATCCAGTCCCTGCCCGGCGTCTCCACCGGCGTGGGCGGATTCCGCAACGACATCCTGGTTCGAGGCGGCTCCCCCGCCGAGAACTCCTTCTACCTGGATGACATCGAAGTGCCCACCATCAACCACTTCACCACCCAGGGGGCCTCGGGCGGACCGGTCGGGCTCATCAATGTGGACTTCATACGGGATGTCGATTTCTACACCAGCGCCTTTCCGGCCAGCCGGGGAAATACGCTCAGCTCGGTGATGGAACTGCAGCAAAAAAACGGCAGCGAAAGGTTCGGATTCACCGCCACCGTCGGGGCCAGCGACCTGGGATTCACCGCCGAAGGCCCCCTCGGCAACAAGGCCGATTTCATCTTCTCCTTCCGCCGATCCTACCTGCAGTACCTTTTTGAATTGCTGGAACTCCCCTTCCTCCCGATCTACAACGATATCCAGTACCGTATCCGCTACCGGCCCTCGGCCCGGCACGATTTCACCTTCATCGGACTGGGTGCACTGGACAAATCCACCCTGAACACCAGTGCCAACCGGACCGACAGACAGCAGTACCTCCTGGGATACTTGCCGGAGAACGATCAGTGGAACTATACGCAGGGAGTGCGGTACCGGAATTTCGGCGACAACCGGACCACCACACTGGTCCTGAGCCGCAACAAGCTCAGCAACAGGGCATATAAATACGAAAACAACGACGACAGCTCCCCTGAAAACCTGACCCTCGACTACACATCCACCGAGACCGAAAACAAGATCCGGCTGGAAAACCGGTTTGCCGCGGGCTCCTACCGGCTGAACATCGGTGCCAATTACGAATATACCATCTACACCACGGATTCCTACAATCTGACGTCCCTGCCCGGAAGCGATGGATTACAGGTAATTGATTTCGAATCCAGGCTGCGCCTGCATCAGTGGGGCCTGTTCGCCCAGGCCAGTTCGCACTACTTCGGCCGCCGCCTCTCCCTGTCAGCCGGTTTCCGGATGGATGCCACCGATTTCTCCTCCGCCACCAATTCCCTCATCGACCAGTTTTCCCCCCGGTTCGCCCTGGCCTGGTACCTGACCAGCAACCTTAGCTTCAACGCCAATACGGGCATCTACTATCAGCTCCCGCCCTACACCCTGCTTGGTTTTCGCGACAATGACGGACGGCTTGTCAACCGCGACAACGGCGTCACCTACATCCGGGCCAACCACTTCGTAGCCGGATTTGAATACCTGGCGCGGGAAAGCCTCATCTTCTCCGTCGAGGGTTTCCTCAAGCAGTACCGCGACTACCCCTTCCTCACCGAAAAAGGCGTTTCCCTGGCCAACCTGGGCAGCGACTTCGGGGTCATCGGCAACGAACCCGCCAACTCCACTTCGCGCGGACGCACCTACGGCATCGAGTTCCTCGCGCAGCAGAAACTCTACCGCAACTTCTACGGCATTCTCGCCTACACGCTCTTCTGGAGCGAGTTCCAGGATATCGCCGGCAACTACACCCCCTCCGCCTGGGATAGCCGGCACTTGATATCCATGACGGCAGGCCGGCAGTTTTCGGGTGGATGGGATGTCGGTTTCCGCTGGCAGCTGCTCGGCCGCACCCCGTTCACTCCCTATGACATCGAACGGTCTTCCCGGCAGGAAGTATGGGACGTCGAAAGCCAGGGCCTTTTCGATTTCTCCCGTCTGAGCGAAGACCGCCTGGGCGTTTTCCATCAGCTCGATGTGCGCATCGACAAACGCTTCTTCTTCGACCGGTTCAACATCACGGCCTATCTGGATGTTCAGAATGTCTACGCATTTAAGGCCGAACTGCAGCCCTTTCTGAACGTGCGTCGCGACGAACAGGGCCGCCCCGTCCCGGCCGGACCCGGCCATAACCCGGATTTCCGTCCCGACCGCCAATATTATCAGACCTATCTGCTCGAAAACTCCTCCGGCGAAGTGCTCCCTACCATCGGGATCATTTTCGAATGGTGATCCGCTCCCATCCACCATAACCGTCCGGCCCGGGTAACACCGCATCCACCCGAAACGACCTGCCCGCGCGGATGGGTTTTTTCCGTTGCAGACCCTATATTGCCCTGAAAAAAATGGCCTGGTCACGCACATACGACATCCCCTATTTCCTCGTCGACAAAAACAGGAAGCTCCGCATCACCGCGCTCATGCAGTTCCTGGAGGATGTGGCCATCCGCCACAGCGAGTCGTGCGGTGTGGGACTTGATTTTTACCAGGACAACGGCGTGGCCTGGGTGCTGGCCAAATGGGACATCGAGGTCCTTTCCTATCCTGAATTCAACCAGCAGATCACCATAACCACTGTCCCGACCTCTTTCCGCAGCTTTTTCGGATTCCGGATGATGGAGGTGCATGACGAAAAAGGCACCCTGCTTGCGAGGGTGCACACCCTCTGGGTTTTTGTGGATACCAGGCGGAAAAAGCCGATCCCTGTCACGGACGAAGTGATGCGTGCCTACGGGCTCACCCGCGACCAGAAAGAGCCGCTGCCCATCGAGGCGCCGTCGGCACCGGAAACGGATGAGCTGCAGGCGGCATTCCAGGTGCGGCCGGGCGACATTGATACCAACCGGCACGTCAACAACATCCGCTTCGTGGAGTGGGCTCTGGACACGCTGCCGGTCGATTTCACAAACAACCACACCGTGCATCGCGTACTGGTCGACTACCGCAAGGAGCTCATGTTCGGGGAGCCGGTGAACGCCGTTGCCGATATTGTTGAAACAGACGGCGAAACGCTGACCCGTCACCGGATTTCAGGAGGCAAAAAAATCGCATCTCTCATCACGTTCAAGTGGACATGACCCGTTTTTGTAATTAAATTACCTTTTGTTTTTAAAAACACTATTTTGCCACGATAATCAACGCCATTTCCACCAGCCATATCCACCATTAGTCACTGCAAATCTTGTCGATTCGAAGCCGACTATTATTGTACCTGGTTGTTGTACTCATTGGGGCCTCATCTATAATATGGCTGTACATACGGCCAGTTTACGAAGACGCGATCATCGAGGAGCGCATTACGCTCATCTCGGAGTACCAGCAGCAGCGCATACGTGAAGCGGAGAGTTTCACGGGATACTGGCTTTTATCCGTGAAGGAGCTGCGCGACCAGATCAGGGAGAACCCGCAGAACGTGGAGGCCATGGCGGATAATCACATACGCCTGTTCCCCGATCTCACGGCCATACACATCACCGAACTTGCCACCGGGGAGTATTTCGAGATCCGCACCTCGTATGCCAACGACATCCCGGACACCGACCTGATCAGGGAGATCTCCTACCCGATCCCGGACCTGGAGGATATCCGCGTCACCTGGCTGCCGGACAACCACCAGTTCTTCCTGTTCTCCGAGTTTGATATTGCCGGTCAGCCGTATCTGATCACGGCCCAGTTCCAGTCCATCAACCTGGAAGAGATCCTGTTGCATAATGTGCTGGGAGAGGGTTCCTTTTCCACCATATGGTTCATGGACGGCACGGTGCTGGGTGCCGGCAACCGAAACCTGCCCAATGTCCTGTTCCAGCAGATCACTTCGGTAAGGGAGCTCAGGGTCGAGAATGTCCCGCATCTCCTGGTCACCAGCCCGGTCCGTTCGATGCCCATCGTGCATGCCACATATGCCGATCTCGACCTGGTCAAGCATCCCGTAAATCAGATATTCATCCAGAACCTCGGTTTGCTTGCCATCGCTTTTATCATACTTGGTCTTGGCGGGTTGCTGCTGGCCAACAGGGTGCGCCAGCCCGTCCAGCAGTTCATCGAGGACGTGGAACCCTTCGCCAACTATGACTTCAGCCGGTTCTTCCGTGATTCCCCGCTTCCCGAACTGTCGGGGATTACCGAAAAGATGGAGGATATCCGCAAGAAACTGGCCCATTACCAGCGGATCAACGTCGACAAGATCATCCTGCAGGAACAGCGCAACCGCCTGCTGATGACCTATGCGGTGGAGATGGTGGCGATCTATGACGAAAACGACCGTTTCACTTTTGTCAACAAAAGTCTCGCAAGTCTGTTCGACCAGCTTTCACCGGGCGGCCAGCCGCTGACCCTTGGAGATTTCTTCTCCCTGAAAGGGGTCTCGGTGAACATGGAGTCCACCACTTCCGAAAAGATCAGCGGATACGTGATCGACACCCGGTACCGGGAGCTGCAGATGACCACGGGAGACGGGCACCGTTTCTTCATCAACGCCCACCTGATGAACCTGCAGGGGATCGACAGCCGGTTCATCGGCGGCATGATGCTCATGAACGACGTCACCAAGGACCGTGAAATGGAGCAGATGCGCACCGAGATGATCCACACCATCATCCACGAGCTCCAGAATCCCGTCTTCGGCTGTCTCGGCCTTACCGAGCTGCTTATGGTCGACAACGACCTGCCTGAAAACCAGCGGAAGGAGTACTATGAGGTGATGAGCGAGAGCCTGGAGACGCTTTCCGGCCTCATATCACGTTTCCTTGACATCACACGGCTGGAATCAGGCGCGCTCGTCCTGCAAAAGGAACCCATCCACCTCTACCCCATCATAGCCAAGGTGGCCAAATCGTTCAAGCGGGTCTGCGAAGAGAAGGATATTACACTTGAATTCAAAATCGATGACACCCCCATCATACATGCGGCCGAGGATCTCATGGAGGATATGGTCCGCAACCTGATATCCAATGCCATCAAATATGGTGATGACGACCGGACTATTGAAATTGAGCTGAAATCTTCCGAAGGTAGTAGTATTTTGAGCATTACGGATCACGGTTATGGAATTTCCGAGGAAGAGCGTGACAAGATATTCCGCAAGTTCTACAGGGCGAAAGCTCACCGGTCCATTTTAGGGAACGGCCTGGGACTCTCGCATGTCAAGGAGATTGTCACGAGACACAATGGTACTATTTCGGTCGAATCCGATCCGGAGATCGGAACCCGTTTCCGTGTATCGCTGCCTGAAAACGGCGAAAATAACGACGCTGATACATGATCATAAGCCTGCTGCTCCTGCTCACTGCTCTCCATTCCGAAATGATACTTTCTGAAAGGGATGGGCTTGTCTTCAAGCCGCCGGAACTCTCTCAGGTTTCCAGGGAGCTGGCCGGATCGGAATCCAACTGGCCCATCGTCTTTCAGACAGCAGAATACGTGAGTGGCGAAAACACGTTCGTGCTGGATGCCGCATCCATGGCAGAGCTGGGCCGGTTCCTGGAAAGCTGGCAAGATCTTGAGAAAAACCGGAAACGGTACAGCGATCTGATCCGGAATGGCGCAGGTGTCTTCGCAGCGAAGGAGGTAGCGCGGACCGACTCCATCTACCAGGCATTCCGCGGCAAGGTCGACAAAGGGGACATCGACTCCAGCGTCGCGCTCATATCCGACTACGACCGCTCCATTAGCGACATGGCCCTGGCCCTCGAGGAAAACAGGGTAGTGGATGTGGAGGCGCGGCTCTCCGAAAAACAGGGCACCGTGGAATATCGCAGGGGCCTGATCGGACAGTGGTTCTCCGCCACGGTCGGCAATCTGTTCCGTGAGGCGGACGGCGTCCGGACGGTGTCGGAATCAACCGGAAAAGTGACCTTCGTTGACGGATCCGAGGTGACCCTGGCGAAAAGCACCACGGCCATCATCCGCAGCTCCCGGCTGGACCGCCTGACCAACACATCCAATGTCGAAATCAACATCAGCCAGGGTGGACTGCTTGCCAGATTGTCCGCTGACGGCATCGAGCGTTCCAACTACCAGATCAGCGCAGGCTCAGCCATCATGCTGGTCAAATCCTCCAACTTCTGGACCGAGAAAACGGACGAAGACCGGGTTGTGATGGCCAACTACACCGGCACCACCACCATCACCGCCGAAAACGAGGTCATCAATCTGGGCCGCAACCAGGGAACCATCGTCGTCCGCGGGCACGTCCCCCTGCAACCCATCCAGCTGCTCCCCGCACCCCGCCTTCGCTGGGCCGCAACCGATTCGGTCATCACCGGCGACCGCATATCCCTGACCTGGAACGAAATTGACGGAGCCGCCAGCTACGAGGTGGACATCTCCGACTCCCCCTCCTTCGACGGATGGGTGCGCAGCATCCAATCCGAATCCAACCAGAGCACCCTGACCGAAATCCCGACCGGCATCTCGCACCTGAGGATACGGGCTTTCGACGAAAACGACCTGCGCGGTGCGGAAAGCCAGACATACCGCATCCTCCGGAGCACCGGCACGCTGCCTCCCTATCTTTTCCTTGAGGATGGGGACCGCGCCGAAATATACACTTCCGACACCGAGTACACACTTTCAGGGGTTACGGAACCGGGCAGCACCATCAGGATTAACGGTAATACGGCAACGGTTTCCTCAAGCGGTGAATTTTCCGTCAACCTGCGACTTGATCCGGGCCTGAATCCTGTGGAACTGATCTCAACCAGCATGTCGGGAAATATCACGCGGCTGAAACGGTCCATCATAAAAATTTCCGAGGACAAGCTGTTTGACCTGAACTGGTCCTCTTTTGCCGAAGATGGGCGGGTGCGGTTCGCTGAGGATATTTTTATTTCCGGACGGGCCTATCCACCCCTGGAAGTGGTTGCCCGTTTCGGTGACCTTGAAAAAATCGTGCCCTGCGGCATCAACGGCAACTGGGCTGTAAGTGTGAACCCGGAACCGGACTCCGATCTGACCATCGCCTTGCGGTACCGGGACAGCAAGGTAGTAATCGGTGAACGAACCTACAGGATTGAATGATCCGAATGAATAGTGTCCGGGCGGCCCGCTGACATGCCAAACGGAACCGTATTCAGCTTTTTCGGACAAGCAATCTGACCATGAAAATCAAAATGTGAAAGTGACAAGATGACCTCTACTCATCGTTTCTGTTATCGCATCGCAGCCGTAATCCTGACACTTGGTCTCATACCGCTGCATACTTCTGCTCAGGAAGTGTATCTATCCATTTCCGGAAGGGACGCGACCGTGGATTCCGGGGATTTACTGCACCAGTACGACTTCTGGATCCGCCCCCCCCAAGGTGCCACCGCATCCTCAACTGTGCGGCTGGAAGTTTTCGATGCCGCCCTTGGCGGACATGGGGACCTTGTCTTTGACGGAACCACCCGCACCACATTTGAGCTCATCCCTTTCCGGGAGACGTACCGCAAGGAGGAGCAGCGCATATCCCGTGTGAGCGATGATGGCCGGGTGCTCTCGTCCGAGACCCTCCACAACGAATCCCGGTTCAACAACCGGTGGGTCAGCCTGTTCCATTTCGGGGATGACGGCCAGGTGGGTTTTGAGGATGAGGGCTACGTGCTCCGCGTCCGCGCGAGCGAAGGAAACGACGTCAACACGTTCAAGCTGAGAATGGGCGGGGATGATGCCGACAACTGGCAGATCGTCGCATTTGACCTCTCCTTCTCGCTGGTCGGCTCGGTATTAAGCAACCGCATTTTCCTGCAGCCGCTGTTCGACCGGGTTGAGCCCGTTCCGGTGCGGATCCTCGGCGAGGAAGAGACCGAGGTCTATTATATCGACGCTTTCGGCAATACGGCTTCTGCCACGCGTCCCTGGACCGGCTGGGAACCCCTTTACCGCGATATCCCCAATGCCTGGGGATTCATGACCACCGGCGCGAACCAGTACTACAACAACATGGTCATCAAGGGAACCAATGAACCCCTTGCCTTCATCTACGACTACCAGCTGCTCAGCAGTGAAGAGGTACCGAGACCGCAGATATCCTCATTCCCCGGGACCGCATGCGAGGAAGGCGGACTCTCGCTCAGCTTCAGCGGTGTGGGACTGGACATCCACAATGCCATCTGGTTTGTGGAAGACGAAAGCTATACCGGACGCCGGTTCACGCATCCCTTCTCCGCCTACGGTTACTTCCCCTACGAAGTGGCCATTCCCGTGACAGGCCGGTTTTTTCCCAGATACCTGCTTGAGAGCGGCCGCATCCCCGTCCACCGTCCGCCGCACATCGATATTTCCGGCGGGACGCAATACCTGGCCCCGGGCGAGGCAATGGAACTGGATGCTTCTGGCACCCTTGATCCGGAGGGATACGAAATCCGGTTCGAATGGTTCGTCAACGGCGAACTGAGAGGCGCCGGAGAACGGTTCTCTTTTTCATCCCAGACACCGGGCAACTACAACGTGACCCTGAACGTGACCAGCGACGGCCCCAATACGGAATGTGCGTTCTCGGAAGAGAGTGTCCCGGTACGCGTCAACTCCCAGCCTTACGCGGAAATATCCTACGAACCGGTCATTGCCCGGGATGTGGAAGCACGTCTGCGGGCCGTCAATGCCCAGGATGCCGACGGCGACGATCTGCGGTTCATCTGGG
>SKWQ01000009.1 GCA_007128855.1 Balneolales bacterium | reverse complement strand
TGCCGATCAGCCACTCGTATTTCCAGTCGGCGTCGCCCTCGTCCGAGGCGTACACTTTCACACCGCGCTCGGCCAGCTCCCGGAGTCCGGAAATGTAGTCGGCGTGGATGTGCGTGTCGGCAGCGGCCGTGATGGTAAGCTTCTCCTTCTCGGCAATGTCGTAGTACTGCTGGACATCGCGCATGGGATCGATCACTAATGCTTCACCGGTTTTCTGACATCCGATGATATATGCATACTGTGCAAGTTTGGGTTCGAAGATTTGTTGAAAAAACATAGGAGTTCTCCTTTTTTTTCTTTGTGATTGTTATATGAAATTCTAATTAACGGTTGCGTCATCAGTGGCCGCGGAACAGCTCAAAGCGTCCGGAACGGCCACCGATATTGTGGTGCCCGTCAGTGGGGCAGGCTTTCACGGACCGCACCGTAGACCCAGGTGCCGGCCAGCGCCGCCAGTATGGGCACGAGAAAGACGGTGATCCCGCTGCCAAGAAGCGCGAAAAGCGGGGCCGGACAGGCGCCCGTCAGCGCCCAGCCGATGCCGAACAGGGTGCCACCGATGATGTAGCGTTTTTTCTGGGAAGCATCCTTTGGCGGGATGGAGATCGGAGTGCCGTCGATATCCTTCATATTGAACCGTTTAATGATCTGGATGGATATCATCCCGACGAGGATGGCACTGCCGATCACTCCATACATGTGGAAATCCTGGAAACGGAACATTTCCTGGATACGGAACCAGGAAATCACTTCGGATTTTGTGAGAACGAATCCGAAAAGGGTGCCTATCAGGAGGTATTTTATGTAATTCATGATGTTAACTGATTGGAAAATTTCTGTTGTTCTGGACTTTGTAATTGTGTTGCCGGGTGAAGGATCCGGAATTCGCCACGTTTCATCCGGATATGCCCACCCTGAAATCTGACTTCCGGATCAGAAGATCAGCGGAAAAACCAGGTGCGTGACGACAAGTCCACCTACGAAGAACCCGATGACGGCGATCAGGGACGCCAGCTGCAGGTTGGAAATCCCGCTGATGGCATGTCCGGAGGTGCATCCACCGGCGTATCGGGCTCCGAATCCCACCAGGAATCCGCCTATGACCATCACAATAATGCCTTGAAGCGAACCAAGTCCACCCCATGAGAAAATCTCAGGCGGAACAAACCCGGAAAAATCCGTGATTCCCAGACCCCGGAGATCGGCAATGGTGGATGCCGACAGGGCAATCGGCTCCGGATTTTTGAAGACATATCCGCCAAGGAATCCGCCGACCAGGACTCCCAGCACCAGGATCATGTTCCATAACCCCTCCTCTTTCCAGTCATATTTAAAGAAAGAGATATTACCGGGAAAACAGGCGGCACAGGTGTGTCGCAGACTGGATGAGACGCCGAACTGCTTGTTCCCCAGGAACAGGAGCAGCGGTATGATCAATCCGATGATCGGTCCGGCCACATACCAGGGCCAGGGTTGTGTTAACCATTCAAACATAGTCACTTCCGATTTGAGTGTTTAATTGACATTGTTGATACGCTGAGTTTTACTTCATTCATAATATACATATATAAATAACTATATGTCAAGCCCGAAAGTTCCTCCTTCCTTCTGCATGCTTTATCGGTTGTTATTGGGCTGCTTCCCCATATAACACAATATTCCGGAAATAAGAAAGGGAAAGATGGGCAAAAAAGTGTTCGCGAGTACTGCAGATAGGCAATCAGTAACTCAAAACCTGTATTTCAGGAGATCCTGCAGAGGGCGCTTCCGGACATGTTCCTTTGGCTTGTCCGGCTTCATTTTCAGCACGAACTGTGGATAACCGGAAAGATCCAGCTTCTCTTTGAGCCAGGCACGGCAACAGTCATTACTGATGATCGGAAGGGCCATCAGGCCGATGTTTTCCCATTTCCGAAGTTCCATGATGATTTCTCCGAGTACCTGGCCTGCCCGTGTCCACTCAAATCGGTTATCCGTACCGGTGGTCAGTATCATGAACAGGTCTTCAACCTTTAACTCCTGGCCGCTGGAAGCGATGGGCTCAGCATCAAAAAAACGGTCCGATAGCAACGCTTCATCTTCAAACGGAACTGCGTTGTCCGATACATCGGTCCGAAGATAGAGGTTCAGGCTTTTCCTGAAGTATTCACTCTTGAGTTTTTCCCCGCAATTGTTGCGCAGATACGTATGGATACTTCGATCGCTGCTGTCATCATGTACCATCAGTCCGACCTCCTTGAGTGCTGCAAGTTCGCTTAGTGTGGTGCGAAGATCATGTAAGGCATCGGATGATTCCTGGTTCTGGTTGGCCGTCCCGGTTGATGAACGGTCTTTTTCGCCGGAAAGCAACACCTCCGGCTCCTGCTTCACAGATTTCACTGACGCACCGATGGTTTCGATGAATGCCACCAGGTCGGGCTCTTCAAATCGCGGAAAAAAGGTAATTTTCGGCGTCAAGCCTCTTTTTGTGATCGATTTCTCAAGGTGGGCAATGAGCGTTCCGCAGCTGGCTGTCTGAAGCCTGCCCTTGGGGTCGACTTCCTCGAGTTCCGGTTTTTTTTCCAGGTACACTTCGATGGTATTGCCGCACACACGGAATCTCCATGGCTGGGAGTTCAGCACGGAAGGCGCCCTTCGGGCTTCTTCAAGAATCGGTGCGATGTGTGTGTTCATTACGTTTTGCCTGGTCTCTGGCCTGTTGCGAAAAACTGATAACTAAGTAATAGATCCGGTAAAAATAGGAACCATTTGTTAGTTCTATATTAATCCCTGCTCGTTTCGACGACGAGAAGGTCAAAAAAAACGGTCAGGTCATCATGGGCGCGGATCAGCCCGCGCAATGCGGTCGGGGGATCGATTTCAAAGTCCTGCATTGATATCTCCTTCTGACCCTTGATGTGATAACGGTCATCCCCTTCGGTCCGGCCCTGTACCACCAAAGCCACTTTGCGGTCAACACCGGCAACATTGAGTACTCCCTGGATCCGGAACGGCTGGTACCCGTCATTGAACAGCGCCCCGGGAACCGTCCCGTCGTCATCCAGCACTTCGGCATCCTCAAATTCAAACGTGATGAATTCGTACTTGTCTGATTTGAGTGCCTCGTACATGTCGCGGTTCATTCGCGAGTGCCTGCAGTCAAAGCTCCTGACCGGAATCTTCAACAGCACGTGCAAATTCCTCCGCTCCAGCCCGGGTTTCCCGTCCTGCCCTTCCTGTGTATCGGCAGTGGCAGGTGTTTCCCCGCTATACCCTTCAATGAAGGCCGCGCCCTGTATCGATCGCGCCACACAGTCAAAACGGTGGACGGTCGAGGATCCCTCGAGCCATATCCGGCTGTCTTCGTGCGTATCGAAATAGATCTGCGCCAAGGCCATCCCTGGTGACATCAGGGCCATGAGACCTGCTGCTGCTAAAAAACGAACGCAAGATCGAAAGGAAGGGGCCATGGCTTGCAGGGTGGATTAATCCTGTTCCAGGTGGAGTTCGAATGTAATGGTCATCTCGTCGCGCGAACGGATCGAACCAAACACCGCGGTCGGGGGATCGATTCCGAACTCTGTCATCTTGAGGTCCTGTGAGCCGGAAACCACCAGTCCGCCGGATTCACTCCTGACGATCTCCACATCATGAACGATCTCTTGTTCCACACCAGCCGCGGCAATGATACCACGTACGGTGAGAACGACACCGGGGTTATCGGACTGGGCGAGTTCCCGGACTTCGACCAGGCGATAGGTTATTTCCGGATACTCGTCCTTCTTCAGATACCCGTGCATGTTGTTGTTCATACGGCGGGAGTCCGAGTCGATGTCTTCAACCGTCATGGAAATACTGACGCTTTCGAGCCAGGAGGCATCCGCTTCCGAAAAATCTGCCTGATCCGCATTACGGAGGCTGATCTCACCGCGGATGGTATTCACCTTTGCTTCCCAGTCGGTCACGTTGGCCGATCCGTAAATGGTCATCGTTGACGCATCGGTTACGGTGTAGGTCTGGGCGCCTGATACTTCCGGCAATCCTGCCAGACCCAAAAAGACCAGTAATACAGATAAAAGAATTTTTCTTTTTCTCATTATTCTTTGATTATGAATGGAAGGGTTTGTCCGAAACCCTTCCACTGTGAGAATTTTCAGTTTACTTACAGCAACCTGTTCAAACAGATATCAAACATGTTGTCAGAAGCTTACACCAACTTCCAAAATGACTCCCTGGAATTTGGGCTCAAGTCCAAGGTCAACGCTGGTGACTACGCCGGTAGTACTCTCGTTGAATCCGGATGCTCCCTGGTAGACGTACTCAGCTTTCATAAGAATGTTGTTCGTTATAAAAGTACCGAAGCCGGCCTGGATTCTGTAAACATTGCCACTGTTGTCGGAACTCAGGAACTTGCTGTAGTCAACATTGCTGAATCTTCCCGAGAGATAGAAATCTTCACTCAGGAATTGTTGTACTTGCGCGGAATAGTACGTCCACTCCTCGTCGCCAACCGGAACTCCAAAGCTGTTGGGATCAGGCCCGGTTCCCGTACCCTGACCAAAGAGAGCAGAGATAGTGTTTCCCTCAAAGAGATTGAGGATGGTATTGACTTCCCATGCTGTCAACTCGCGGCCGTTACCGGGTCTCACCTGGCCGGGTCCTTCACCTCCTCCGGAACCGTCGTTGTTCAGGTTCCATACACCGCCGTACGATGAGCCATGACGCTCCCTTCTGAACAGATTGGAACCCCTGAGTACTCCAGGATCGTGGTTGACTGTGTAAAAAGAGCCGGAAAGGTATACATTCTGGATCACATCCAGCCACACTTTTGAGCGGAATGAGTATTTCCTGGCTTCCTGAAAATCCTGCTCAGGCGCACCGATACCACCACCGATCATGGCCCCGAATCCACTTCCTTTGTAGATGATCTCCATTCCCGGCTCAGCACCCAGGGGAGAGACAACCGGGTTTCCAACAAGCGGGTTGCGGTGTGCATCGGCGTTGATGGTCCTGGTATACTGATGTTCACCGAAATCGGCAAAGAAGTTACCTGCCTTGATATCAATGTGTTCAAGCACAGGGTTCAGGACCGTAAGGAACGAATTGCCCGGAATCCTACGGATGTACATGTAACCCTGGTTTCCCCACCACTGGCTCGGATGGCGTTGCGTTGCCAGGAGTCCGTCAAAAAACACGTCGATATCGTCGCCAATGCTTACCATGAACTCAAGATTGGCAAAAGACGTCTGCATTCCGTGCAATTTTTCTGAAGGTGTTGCCCAATCGCCGCCACTCCAGACACGGACATTGTCCTGGGTGAGAACCTGGACACGGCCTACCGAATGCAGACCAAGCGAGAAGCTGAGATTATCTAACGTTCCTACTTCGATACCTTTTCTGTTGTATTCTGGCTTCTGTGCCTGAACCTGGGAAAAGGTGACTCCCAAAACGAGGAGAATGAGAAATGCAATAATGCTATGTTTCATGTTGTAAAACCCCAAATTTATATATTAATGTTACTTGAGACTGATATTGAAATAACTGCTATTTAAGAATAAACCACATTTTAAAGGTATGTTAAGAAATGCTTGTTGCCTGTAATGGGTATCCCGAAAAGTTTGTAAGGAATAACACCACAAGCGGGAACTTGCCACAATCAAGAACGGTCTTCATTGACACCCGGACTTCAACGGAAGAGTGCAGCGTGAAAAGAGTCTTTTCCTGACAAATAAAAGCGAGCAGGACCCGAAACGGATCCTGCTCTGGCTACACATAACCCAATAGGTGAGAAGCACGCATCCTTAGAAGCTGATCACCGCTTCAAGCATAAAACCGCTGAACTCGGCATCCTGGCGGGGGCCGGAAGTGAAACCGTCGTAGTTCTGGGTGACATATTCGATTTTCGCAAGGACGTTCTTTGTCATAAACCATCCGCCACCGATATTAATTCTGCTTATCTCGA
>SKWQ01000151.1 GCA_007128855.1 Balneolales bacterium | reverse complement strand
CGCCTGGAAGAGAACATCAGGAAGATGCCCACGATCGGGCGCCAGTTGTCCGGCGGCTATCTGGACGAGGTCCTTGCGGAGGTGTCCAAAGGCCTGGAGGTCAAGGAGCTTGGCCGTTATCCCGTGGACTTCTTCTGCCGCTGCAACCGTGATCGTTTCCGGAATTCCCTGGCGCTGCTGGATCCCGATGAGCTTTTGTCCATGGAAGGAGAGACCGAAGAGCTCGTCTGCCACTATTGTGGGGAGAAGTACCTTTTTACCAGGGAGGAGCTGGACGCTATTGCTCAGAAAGCAAAGATTCGGCAGAACTGAGCGACGGCTTCATGTGCAGGACGCGATCGTGCAGGTGCCGGATGAGGGCATAGGCCATCAGTGCGCTCGTCGGTGCGATTACGCGTTCGTCCACATCAAAGCAGGAGTGGTGCAACGGGTACGACGTTTCCGGGGCGTGGGCCGTCCCGACACGAAGGAACAGACCGGGCATCCGTTCTGTGTAAAAAGCAAAGTCCTCCGCACCAATACTCTGCTCCCTGTCCAGAAACTTTTCGTCGCCAAGTTGTGTCCCAATGAGTTTACGCACGAAACGGTATAGCTGGTAGTTGTTTATCACGGATGGGGATCCACCTCCGAGCCGGACCCGTGCCTCCACGCCGTTGAGCCGGCCTATTTCCCGGGTGATATCCGACATATATTCACGCAGCTGCTGGCGCAATTGTTCGTTCATGGTGCGGAGTGTTCCGCCGAAGGAGGCGTGGTGGGGGATAACGTTATAAGCTTCGCCGGCATGGAATGTGCAAATGGAGATGACGGCAGGTTTCCGTACATCCGTGACCCGGCCGATCATCTGGTAAAAGTGCTGGATGATCTGGTTGGCGATCCAGATGGTGTCCTTGCCTTCATACGGGCGGGCCGAGTGCGATGTGGAGGGGGCGGTTACGGTGACCTCAAAGGTGTCGATTGAGCCGGTTTCAGCGCCCGGACGGGAACTGAATGATCCGGAAGGCAATGAGGGGTCGCAGTGGATGCCATAGATGGCTTCGATACCGTCGAGAATCTTATCTTTGAGGATGAGGGGTGCCCCGCTTGGTGTGACTTCTTCCGCTGGTTGCCAGAAGACGCGGACCGTGCCATGCAGTTCGTGCCGGTGCCTGTTCAGCAGCCGGGCAATCCCATAGGCAACGGTGCTGTGAACGTCGTGTCCACAGAGATGACCGAAACCGGTCCTCCTGGAGGCGTAAGGCTTTTCCTTTCGGTCCTGGATGGGCAACGCGTCCAGGTCTGCCCGATAGGCGATGACAGGGCCATCATGCTCACCCTTGATATCAAGATAGAAACCCGTGCCGGCAGCTTGTACCGGTGTGCCCAAGCCGGCTTCGCTTATCTGAGAGCGGATCGTTTTGGAGGTTTGAAACTCTGACCATCCGGTTTCAGGATGCTGGTGCAGGGTGTGCCTGAGATCGATCAACTCATCTTCATGGTTGTATGCTTGTGATCTCAGTTGTTTGTGCAGGTCGTCCATAAGTTGGCTCAGGCGCTGAAAGAAGTGCCGCAACCGCAGGTGCTGGTGGCATTTGGATTGTTGAAGACGAAGCCCCTGGCGTCCAGGCCATCATGGAAATCGATGGAAATACCGCTCAGGTACAGGATATGTCGTTTGTCAACAATCATCTCTACGCCGTTGGAAGTGTAAAACTGGTCGTTTTCGGTACGTTCATCGAATCCAAGTGAGTAGCTCAATCCGGAACAGCCGCCGCCTTTAACGGCTATCCTTAGAAAATGGCTGGATGGTATCTGTTCCTCACCGAGGATCCTTTTCACCTGGCGGGCAGCCCTTTCGGTCAGGGAAACCGGTATTACTGTTTCCATTGAGAGATTTTCGCCGTTAGCTGCATTCATAAAAAGCAAATATATAAAGATGAGACTGCATGTGCAGTTCGGAAGTTGTCAATGTAAAAGATAGTAATGATATAATGTTATGCACACCCCGGGAAGTTCCCTGTGAAAATGAGGCGGCCTGATCCAACCGCATTTATGAAACGGATGTTGCGGTCATGTCGACAGTGTGAACACATTGGAATGATTTTTCTTGATCAGCTTCAGTATTCCCAGTGTGGTTAGATCGACGAGTATCCGGGCCGCTTTTTTCCGGTTGATGTCCGCCAGTTTTGCATACTGTTCCACGGTTATGCTCGGGTATTCGTTCAGATACCGGAACAATTTCTGCTCGTGGTGGCTATATTTGAAGGTAATGCCCCTTTCCGAGGCCCGTGCACGCATCACTTCCGCCATTTCGTCGCTGGCACGAACGCTCTGATCCTCAATCCTGACATAGATGGCGTCACCGCCGCCATTCCTGACCGTTACCGGTTTCTTTTCCGACTCCTCGATGTACACAAGAAGGATTTCCCGGTTGTAAAAAGGAAGCACTTCCATCCTGTAGATCAGGGCTGGCGTGCAGAGATCATGTGCTGCCTGTTCCAGGTAGAAATCCTGTTCGTGATAGCTTTCCACACCGGTGATGGTATGGTCATCATCTACCCCGATGATCAGATGGCCGCCATGCGTGTTGGCGAAAGCAGCAATCTCTCGGGCAATTTTTTCCGGGGATGATATGGCCCTTTTGAATTCGAGCATGAGTCCTTCACCGGAGCGGATCAGATTTTTCAGGTCACGCAAGCTCATGGAGCTGTGGATGGGGGCTTGCTGATTCATAATACAGAAATCTGATTATGATGTTGTTTAAGAACAGGATTTAAGGCCTAACGAATCAGGAACAGAAACCGGTATGCTTAAAATATGATCTCCTCTTTCGGATCGCGGGTCATCAGCTGGTGGACGGCTTTCCGGGGGGGCAGGTCCTCAAAAAGCACCTGATGCACTTTCTCTGTGATGGGCATGTTGACGTTCATCGATTTGGCCCAGGTGTAGACAGAACGTGTCGTTTTTACGCCTTCTGCAACCATCTTCATGGAATCGACGATATCCTTCAGTTTTTCACCCTTTCCAATCCGGAAGCCAACGTCCCGGTTGCGGCTGTGCCGGCTGGTGCATGTCACGATGAGGTCACCGACCCCGGTCAACCCGGCGAAGGTCTCCTGCGAAGCGCCGAGGCGCATGCCGAGCCGGCGCATTTCGGCAAGGCCGCGGGTGATGAGTGCTGCCTTGGCATTGTCCCCGAGATCGGCACCGTCACCGATTCCGGCCGCGATGGCCATGATGTTCTTGACGGCTCCGGATACCTCCACACCGATGATGTCACGGTTCACATAGACCCGGAAATGGGGGGTCATGAACGCATCCTGGATGATGAGTGCCGTCTGCTTGGAGTTGGAGGATGAGACAACGGTAGTTGGCATGTACCGGCTGACCTCTTCGGCGTGGCTGGGACCCGAAAGAACGCCGATGTAGTCGTCGCTGGTGACGTCCGACAGCACTTCCGAGAGCACCTGGCTCATGGTCCTGAAAGTGTCCATTTCAATGCCTTTGGCAACGGTGACAATCCTTTCGGTACCTTTGAGCAGGGGTTTGGCTTCCCCGGCCATATTCCGGATGGTGTGGGAGGGCGTGGCAAATACAACGATTTCGGCATCCTTGAGGGCCTCTGCCAGGCTGGACCAGGCCGTTACGTTTTCAGGAAGCGGGACTTCCGGCAGATAAACGCCGTTTTTGTGGTGTTTGTTGATGTTCTCAACAATCTCCGGCTCCCGGGCCCACATGCGCACATGGTGTCCATTTCCAGCGACTACCAGAGAAAGCGCTGTTCCCCAGCTTCCGGCACCGACGATACTGATGTTCACGAGGTTGGCTCCTGGTTTATCCGGCCTTTTGCAGGTCTGAAAGACCGGATGCGGTTTTCGTTGCCCTTTATCAGTCTGTGAATATTGGCATGGTGTTTGATAATGATGGTTCCCGCTACGACGGCGCTGATGACGATCAGGCTGCCGTCAATCGGAAAATCAAATCCATACTTGAGCATCAACAGGAAAAGCGGATAAGAAAAGGTGGCGATGATGGAGGCCAGCGATACATACCGGCTCGAAAAGAGTATTATGACAAAAATGGTAATGGCAAGTGTTATGGAGATGGGCTCTATTCCGTAGAGCATGCCCGCGGCCGTGATGACCCCTTTGCCGCCCTTGAATTTGGCATACAGTGGATACATGTGTCCCCCCACGGCAGCGGCTCCGGCAATGAGCCGCATGAAGACGTCGGTTTCCCATTCCACGCCCATGATCACGATCTGAGGCAGTACGCCACCGGTGTAGTAGCCAATCTGGCTGATGTAGTATGCGGCAGTGAAACCCTTTGCAAGGTCAATCAGGCTTACGGCAACACCCGCCTTCCACCCCAGTATCCGAAAGGTATTGGTAGCACCTGCGTTGCCGCTCCCATGCTCGCGTATATCCACCCCCTTGAAGAGTTTTCCGACCCATACGGAGGTGGGGACAGAGCCCAGTAGATAGCTCAGTATGACAATGAGTAGGAATGACAGCATACAGACTTCCTGTAAATGAACCCGGAGAGGTTGTTAAGATCAGTTCATGTGAATGCTCATAAAATAGGATTTTTTTGTGTCCATCCTAAGCATTTGGTGCCAAGTGTTTATGCGCATGGTAGGAGGAACGCACGAACGGACCGCTTTCCACATGCTCAATGCCCTTGCTCTCGCCAACTTCCTTATAGGTTTCAAACATGTCCGGGTGGACGTACTCCTCCACGGGCAGGTGCATTTTGGTGGGCTGCATGTATTGGCCGATGGTCATGACGTTTACCCCGGCGTCGGCGATATCATCCATAAGCTCAAAGACCTCGGCGGGTGTTTCCCCAAGTCCGACCATGATTCCGGTTTTGGTCCGGAGTCCCTGGTCTTTTGATATGCGGAGCAGTTCGATGGAGCGTTCGTATTTTGCCTGTGGCCGGACCCGCCGATACAGGCGCGGAACGCTTTCCAGGTTGTGGTTGAGGATATCGGGTTGCACGTCCAATACTATCTGGAGGGCATCCCACAGTCCCCGAAAATCGGGGATGAGTACCTCAACCGTTACCCCAGGGATCTCTTGCCGGAGCAGTTCGATGCTTTTTGCAAAAATTGGTGCGCCGCCATCTTTCCGCTCGTCGCGATTAACCGAGGTGATGACGACATGCTTCAGGTCCATCAGTTTTGCCGCCTCGACAACGCGATTGGGTTCGTCCCAGTCCAGTCCCTGGGGCGGACGTCCGGTTTTTACGGCACAGAATCCACAGGACCGGGTGCACACATCCCCAAGGATCATGAAGGTGGCTGTTCCCGCATTCCAGCACTCCGACATGTTGGGACAGCGGGCTTCGGCACAGACGGTGTTCAGTGAATGGCCGGATATGATCTCAGAGATTTCCTTGTATACCTTGCCACCGGGTATCTGCGACCTGAGCCAGTCGGGCCGGCGTTTGTGTCCCCGGCGATCGGTGCTGGAGGAGGCCTCCGCCGATGCTGAACCGGATCCCGGGACTGCGGATGAGATCGCATTTGATGAACTTTGGCATGGCGTGGATTGTCGTGCCTTAGTTCCGTTGGAGTTTGGGTCTGATATGATGTCGCGTTCTTTGATCATTACTGCTGAAACTGCATTTTTTAAAAGTGTGCCGAATGCCAAATAAAAGGTTGCGTGACGGCTATAGAGTAACCGGGTGTAAAATAAGGACATCCGGACGATTCTGAAACCATGGTGAACTGACTATGATTACGTGGAGGGAACCAGGAGCGAAACATAAGCGTGGCAAATCGTTACAGGTCCGGAGAAAAGCAACATTCAGAGTATTTTATGGACGGTTTCAGGGAGTGGCCTGCTCTCAATGGTGCATTCAAACAGCTTCTGAAACTCTTTCTGGAGCTGTAAGGAGACAGTCACCCTGTCAGGCGGTGGATTGCACAGCTTTTCAACGCTGGTCACACCGCCGTCCGAGATCCCGCAGGGGATGATGCCGTGATAGTAATCAAGGTCTGTCCGGATGTTCAGTGCAAAGCCATGCATGCAAACGTAGCGGGAGCATTTGATACCCAGGGCACACAGTTTGTTGTTGTCGACCCAGACGCCGGTTCGGTCTGAAATTCGGCGGGCTGATATGCCGAAATGTGCGGCCGTCCGGATGATCACTTCCTCCAGGCGTTCAATATAGGAGGCGACACCCAGTCCGAACTGCTCCAGGTCCAGCACGGGATAACCCACAAGTTGTCCGGGTCCATGATAGGTGATGTCGCCGCCGCGGTCGGTTTTTACTACCTCAATTCCCCGTTGCCTAAGCACATCGTCGGAAAAGAGCAGGTTTTCCCATTTGCCACTTTTGCCGATAGTGTAGACATGCGGATGTTCAAGGAACAGGAGATAACCGGATGGCAGGTCCTGGCGCGGCTTCCCACCCGAGCCAGCGGCATCTTTTGCTGCCGGGCCGCCGGTGGACCATGCGCGTCTCTTGCCAGCTATCAATTCTTGCTGAAGGTACTCCTGCAGCTTCCAGGCTTCATTGTAGGATATGGTACCGAGATCGGAAAAATGGACAACAGGGTGCATGGCCGACATTACAAAGGTCTTTTCAGAGAAAGATATGCCGGAAGCCCCGGTAATTCAAATGCCGGTCTTCTGTGTTCCTTACTGCACGGTCCCGTTTTATTTTCGCCATTCAACCATTAACATATACCCGGGCACATATTATCCAGAGTCTTCGCTTGTTAATTAGAGCGGAGATTGATACTATTTTCCATGGCATTTCCTTTTTTCTCCTAACCTGATGACCCACAACTATTGCAATGGTGCAAGCATCCGGGAGTACGTCACGGGGGATTGTGTTCCCTGTTGTTCCTTGTGGATGCGGCATCCGCAAATATTTTAAAATTTATAAACCGATGAAATGTCCATGACCGTGCATAGCCCCGGGCACACAGGAGCATGAATCGTCATGGACATTCTATGTGACCTCTTAAATCAAAAGATATAAACACATGAAATGTCCATGACCGTGCATAGCCCCGGGCACACAGGAGCATGAATCGTCATGGACATTCTATCTGACAATATGAATCAAAATTTATAAACCGATGAAACGGGTAGTCCTTTCCTTTGTCACATTATTTATGCTGTCGGCCATGAATCCGGTGCTTTCCGGAGCCACGGACGGCAACCCTGTCCGGCCCGACTACAGCCACGTGTCCGAAACCGACCTTGACAGCATCTTTTTCGCCTTCAACCGTCCCGACACCCCCGGCTGTGCCGTTGGCGTTGTCTGCAACGGGGAGCAGATCTTCGCCAAGGGCTACGGCATCGCCAATCTGGACTACGGCATCCCCATCCGTCCCGACTCCCGGTTCATGATCGCATCCATATCCAAACAGTTTGCCGCCGCGGCGCTCATGATGATGGCGCAGGAGGGTCTGCTCGACCTCGAAGAGGACCTTCGCACCTACATCCCGGAGCTGCCGGTGTTTGAAAAACCCATAAACGCCCGCCAGATCATCCACCATACCTCTGGCCTGCGCGATATCTACGACCTGCTTGCACTTGCGGATATCGGCCTGGACAACACCACGACCAACGAAGACGCCCTGGTCATGCTGGGACGCCAGCAGCGCCTCAACTTCGAGCCTGGTTCCGATTTCCTGTACAGCAACAGCGGGTACTTCCTGATGTCCGTGCTCGTGAAGAACCTCACCGGCATGACCCTTCGCGAGTACACCCACAAGCACTTTTTTGAACCCATCGGTATGCACTCCACCCACTGGCATGACGATACAAGCATGATCGTGCCCGACCGCGTGATCAGCTACCGGCCAACATCCCGCGGGCCCGGCCAGTTTTACCGCGGCAATATGGAACGGGTCGGCGCGCGCGGACTCTTCACCACCATCGAAGACTTTATCCTGTGGGATGCCAACTTCATCGAAAACCGCTCGCACCTCGAAAACTTCACCGAGGTCATGTCGCGACCCGGATTCACCACCCGCCGCGACTCCATCAACTATGGCACCGGAATGCGCCACGGCGTCTACCGCGACCTGGTCACCCTGGGCCACGGCGGCAGTTACATGGGCTTCCGGACCAACTACTTCCGATTCCCCGACCTGCAGCTGGCCATCATCGTCTTCTGCAACCAGAGCGATATCAGTCCCGCCGCCTACTCCCGCCAGGTCGCCGATCTCTACCTCCGAAAGGTCTTCACCGAAAAATTCGGGGAGTATGCCGGCGAATACCAGAGCGGGTCGCTTGGCGTCACCTTCTCGGTAATCCTGGAGGATGGGGATCTGTACCTGAAGCGGTCGGATGGCGACCCTGAGGACGGCCAGCGCCGGCTCGTCTGGTCCGCCAAAGACCGGTTCCGTGTGGATAACCTGTCGATCCGATTCGAGCGTGACGACAATGACCAAATCCAACGGTTCACTCTTGAGGCGCCCCGCACCGGGACGATCACCTTCAACCGGGAGTGACGGATAATTCGCACGCGCAACGCCCATTCCTGACATCCAACCAGATCGGAATTCAGCACACCAATTTCAAACCCATCACAGTCCGAACCCATGTTACATTCAATCACTTCTTCGGTCGCCCGCTTCTCAGGGAAATCTGCAATCTGGCTGATGTGCGGCTGGATGCTTGCCGCCTGCTCCGCACAATCGGGTGATGCCGTCGCCCGCAACAGTGAACCGGCCGGACGGCAGGCACAGGGATCCGCCATCGCCGCCACCCAAACGACCGGTCCCGGCTTTCTGGATGAGGCATCCCTCTCCGCCATCCATGACCTGTTTTCAAGGTATGACCGTGATGATGTACCGGGATGTGCGGTCGCAGTCTATCAAGACGGCCAAATGGCACACAGCGCCGCTTTCGGCATGGCCAATCTTGACCATGGCATCCCACTCTCCGATTCCTCCCGGTTTTATATGGCGTCGGTATCCAAGCAGGTGACGGCAGCGGCTGCCGGACTGCTGGTCGTACGCGGGCAGCTCGACTATGACGCCGCCGTGTCCGACTATCTGGAGGACTGGCCGGACTGGGCCGCCGATGTGCGGGTGAAACACCTGTTCAACCATACCTCCGGGCTGCCGGACTTCTACGACCTGATGGGCATCGCCGGCATCTCCCTGAGCAATGTGATGAGCATCGACGATTACATGGAAGTGTTCTTCAAAGGCGAGTCGCTGAAACATCGGCCAGGCGCATCCCACAGCTATACCAACAGCGGCTACACGACACTGGCCAAGCTGGTGGAAGTGGTCTCGGACAAGCGTTTTTCGGAATTCGTTGAGAGCGAACTGCTGGAACCGCTGGGTATGACCGCCACCCATTTCCATGATGACCGCACCCGGGTGATCCCGAACAGGGTGATCAGCTACGCCCCGGACAGCGACGCCGGCACCGAATCCGATGAGGAAGGTGAGCCGGACGAGGATCCCACCCCCGCTGCCCCCGCATTCCGCCAGACCTATCTGAGCAACTTCCAGGGTGTGGGTCCGGGCGGACTCTATTCCACCTTGAAAGATTGGAAGCACTGGGAGTATTTGTGGCTGAACAACAATGAGTTATCGGAAGAATTCAGACAACTTCGCTCCCTGATGACCCGTCGGGAGGTGGTGCGCAACGATACCCTCGGCTATGCATTGGGTCTGGACGTGGAAATCTGGCAGGGGGTCCGGATGGAAGGGCATTCCGGTAATTTCATGGGCTTCCGGACCGATGTGCGCCGTTTTCCACAGCAAGGCGTGGCGGTGCTCACCCTGTGCAACCGTGAGGATGCGAACCCGTCCAGGATCAACCGCGAAATCGCAAAAATCGTGCTTGAAGATGTTTTTGAAGCATTTCTGAGGCCATACGAGGGCATCTACCGCAATGAAGAGCTGCAGATCGAATATGCGTTGACGGTGGAAGACGGCTCCCTCAGGCTCAACCGCCGGCTCTCCCCGCGCGGTGTGATGAACGAAGATGCTGCCGACAAATGGCGGGCGGGATCGTGGGATTTCGTATTTCAGCGTGATGATGACGAAACGATCACCGGCATCCTGATTTCGACCGGCCGGGCACGGGAAGTGGAGTTCGTCCGAAAAGCACCGTAAATTATGGGGTCAAGCACTATCCACCCGATGGATCACACTAATTGAAAAGAACAACGCCATGTCGCAATACAAGCAGGTACTCATTCTCATAGGGATCACCCTTCTGCTCGCCCTGATCACCAACATCCTCATCAAAGTTCTCTGATCTGGCAGGCGGACTTCCGTCCACGCAAACAGTTCATCACAGTCCGGCCGGGTAAGGCATTCCCAACTCATTAAGCAAGTATGTTGATCTATGGATAAGACATCACGGCAGCAGTTTGAATTCAAGGCCGAGATGAAGCAGCTGCTTCATCTGATCGTTAATTCCCTGTACACCAATCCCGAAGTGTTCCTGCGCGAACTGATCTCGAATTCATCGGACGCGCTGAACAAGCTCCGTTTCCGGCAGGTCACCGGGGAAAACGTCCAGTCGCCGAAAGTTCCGCTGAAGATAAAAATTGAGGTGGATGAGAAAGGGCAGACCTTTTCCATTGAGGATACGGGTGTCGGCATGACCTTCGACGACCTGACCGAGCGGCTCGGGACCATTGCCAGCTCGGGGACCATGGAGTTCCTCAGGCAGCTGAAAGACCAGAAGAACAAGCTGGATGGCAACATGATCGGCCAGTTCGGCGTCGGTTTCTACTCTGCCTTCATGGTGGCCGAACAGATTACCGTGGAGACGCGGCACGCCGATCCGGACGAAAAAGCGTATATCTGGGTTTCGGACGGCAAGGGCACGTACGAGATCGAGGAGAGCGACCGGACCGTCCGCGGCACCCGCATATCGTTCCGCCTCAAGGATGAGCACAAGGAATTCGCCGGTGCCGAGCGCATCCGGCAGCTCATCCGGAAATACTCCAACTTTGTGGATTACACCATCGAGGTGAACGGCGAGGAGGTCAATTCGCGCGGGGCCGTCTGGCACAAGAACAAGAACGAGGTCACGGATGAGGAGCGCAACGAGTTCTACAAGTTCATAAGCAACGACTTCCAGGAACCGCTCGACCATCTCCATCTCTCCATGGAAGGCCGCATCAACTTCAAGGCGCTGGTCTTTGTCCCGAAGAAAGCCAAGCCCGACTTCTTCCGCGCCGAAAGCCTGAAATCGCTGCAATTGTATTCCAACCGCGTTTTTGTGCGTGAAAACTGCGAAGAGTTGCTGCCTGAGTACCTGCGGTTCGTTGAGGGGGTGGTGGACAGTGAAGACCTGCCGCTCAATGTCTCCCGGGAAGTGACGCAGCATTCTCCGGTCATGGCCAAGATCCGCGAGGTGCTGGTCAACAAAATCTTCGGGATGATCGAATATTGGGCCGAAAGCGAACCGGATAAATTCCGCACATTCTATGATGAATTCGGGCCATTGTTCAAGTCAGGACTCAATTCCGACTTTGCCAACCGCGACCGCATCACCGAGCTGCTGCGTTTCCACAGCACCCTGACACCCGCAGCCACGGGAGGAGCCGATTCCGGAGCAGATTCCGGTGGCGCTGCATCCAAATCCGAATCAGGGTCCGCCCCGGGCCCCATGGACGACCTGATCTCACTCAGCGGTTACGTGGAGCGGATGCCGGAGTCACAGAAAGAGATTTTTTATCTGTCCGGCGAGAACCTGGCCGAGCTGCGCAGGGATCCCCGGCTGGAATACTTCAGGAAAAAGGAGATCGAGGTACTGCTGCTTTCCGATCCGGTGGATGCGTTTGTCGTCCCGGGCATCGGTTCCTACAAGGAAAAACCGCTAAAGAGCATCGAGAAAGCGGATATTGACCTGGAAGATGATCCGGATGATGAAAAAGCGGATCGTTTGTCGGATGAGGACCTGGACCGGCTGCTTGCCGTTTTCCGGGAAGAGGCCGGCGAAAGGGTGGAAAACGTGGTGGCCTCGCGAAGGTTGGTGGATTCTGCCGTCACCCTGACCATCGGCAAGGAGGGGATGGATAGCCACATGGAGCGCATGATGAAGATGATGGACCAGGACGTCGGTCCGTCCAGACGCGTGCTGGAAGTGAACCCGTCCCATCCCGTCATCCGAAATATGAGTCGTATTCAAAAGACCGGCAACGAGGAGATGGTCCGGCTGATGGCCCGGCAGCTGTATGACGGTGCCCGTCTCATGCAGGGCGAGCTGGAGTCGCCCGGGGATTTCGTAGCCCGGATGACCCGGGTCATGGAGCTGGCCACTAAGTAGGAGGCGTTGCTTTACGTTGCAATCCATATTGTGAAATCCGGTAGAAATGTATGATATTGTAAGGACCGGATTCGATTTTGCGTAAATCAATAAATCACATCGGGGTAGTTTACGCACGTAATAGTTTGCATAACAATGGATTCGAGTGACTATCGGCATCTTATTGATGAAGCATCCTTTGGGTTTGTGCATCACAAACTGGTCTATGACAGCAAGGGGCATGCGGTCGACTTTCACATTTTGGAAGTCAACCGGGCATTCGAGGAATTGACCGGACTCAAGAGGGAGGCCGTTCTCGGCAGGAACGCAAGCGACACAATTCCACAGTCGGCGCTCAATGAGCTTGACCTGCTTCCGCTGTTTGAAAAGGTCGTATCCACAGGGAAAAAAAAAGAAAACGAGCTGCACTCCCGTGTCCTCAAACGGTGGCTTCGGGTGGAAACCCTGAGCCCCAAAAAAGGATACCTGAGCACGTTCATTTTTGATATCACAAGAGAGAAAATGGTCGCTGAAACCTCGCGCTATTATCTCGAGCAGAACATTGGCGAGCCGGATTACCAGCGCCTGACCGAGACCCTTGCAGAGTTGACGGGTGCCCGTTGCGTGATGTTGAGTATTATCGATCCGAATGAAAAGGAATTTGAGGTCGTGGCATCGTGTGGAGCTTCCGATGATTTTGACAGGGCTGCCAAATCAATCGGTTTTGATGTGCGGAAACGTAAATGGATGGTGGACACGGATATCATGGAATCCCTGTCCGAAAAGGGCATCATCAGGATTACGGTGCAGGATCATCTGCGTGAAATCGGCCTGAGCGAAGAGCAGGTCGACGCGCTGATGGATGCGTACCGTCCGGGTGAGGTTGCTGTTGCCGGAGTTGCCCGCGATGACCGCATGCTCGGACACTTCACGATCGTCATGCCGCCAGATCAGAAATTCAGAAGCGATTCCCTGGTCGAGATTTTCACCAGGCAGATGGGATTGATATTGGACCGGAACCTGGCAGAGGACAAGATTCAGCACCAGACACATCTTCAGGAAATCCTGATGAAGATCGCCTCCACTTACATCAATGTACCATTGGGTGAGATGGAGAGAATGATCAACGATTCCCTGGTCGAGCTGGCTGCATTTGCGCGGGCCGACCGCGTCTATATCTATGAGTACAACTGGGACCGGCAGTTTTGCCGCAACACGCATGAATGGTGCGCTGAAGGGATAGAACGACAGATCGAAAACCTGCAGCGGGTGCCTTTTGAGCTGATGATGCCGCTGATCGAGGTACACAAGACCGGACAGCCACTGGATATCCCGGACGTCACGACACTGCCTGACGGCAATTTCCTGCGCGATCACCTGATGGCACAGGAAGTCAAAAGCCTCATCACTTTGCCGCTGATCAAGTCCGGGAAATGCATCGGTTTTGTCGGTTTCGACTCGGTCAGTGAACGGTACAGTTACACGGACAAGGAGAAGGGCCTGTTGAAGCTGTTTGCGGACATGCTTGTCAACACGAAAAAACGCTCGGAACTCGAAAGCCAGCTGATCGTTGAAAAAGAGAAGGCCCAGGCAGCCAACAAGATCAAGAGCGAGTTCCTTGCCAACATGAGCCATGAACTCCGAACCCCCCTGAACGGGATCATCGGCTTCACGGATCTGCTGGACGCCACCCCGATGAACAACATCCAGAAAATGTACCTGGAAAACGTCAGCATTTCCGCCAATGTGCTGATGGGGATCATCAATGACATCCTCGACTTTTCCCGGATCGAAGCCGGCCGCATGGAGCTTCATCCGGTACGCACCGATATCATCGCCCTTGTGGATCAGACCATGGCGATCATGGAGTACCAGGCCGCCAAAAAAGGGCTTCGGATTTTCCATGAGATACAGCCGGACTACCCCCGCTATGCCGAAGTCGACCCGGTCCGGCTGAAGCAGGTGCTGATGAACCTCCTGAGCAATGCGGTGAAATTCACCGAAGAGGGCGAGGTGGAACTGACGGTCGGTTTTGAGGCCACTGACAGCCAAAATGGCAAGCTTTTCTTCCATGTGCGTGATACCGGAATTGGTATTACGGAAGAACAAAGATCCAAGCTTTTCCAGGCCTTTTCCCAGGTCGACTCATCCATCAGCCGGCGGTTCGGTGGGACGGGCCTCGGCCTGATCATATCAAGCCAGCTGGTGGAACAGATGGGTGGCAATCTGGGGATGGAGAGCACGTTTGGCGTGGGATCCACGTTCTTCTTCTGGATACCGGCCCCCTATGAGACCGAGGAAGTGCCTGTAGGGGACAGCCCGGGAAGGGTTCCCGATCAGCGAAAGCGTGGGACTTGAAAGGTTTAACGGCCCTGGCAAGTCGTACCGGATTATTGTTAGTTAGGAAAAAAAACGTATCTTTAGTGCCGGGTTTATTTTGTCTGTGAATCGATTTACAGATTACATAAAGCGCCGGTTTTCGAATGCGCGAACAGTTCAGGGTTCATGCATGCAGCAGAATGCTCTGACAATCGTGGGGTTTATCACTGTGATGTGAAATCAGATTGCTGGTTCAGGTGAACTGTTGCGGTCTGTCAGGATATCCACCCACAAAAACGGTTTTACTCACCTTCTAGCGGATATATGGATTCCCGTATCATTGCCTCCAATTTGGCAGATCTTTACAAGAAGGCAGCGGATAAGTATGAGACGCTTCCGGCCTTTGCTACCCGAAGGACATCGCTTGAATGGCAACCCGTGACGTTCCGGGAGCTGTATGAAAGAGGACGGAAACTTTCCGCAGGACTCATAGAGCTTGGGGTGGAAGCCCGTGAGCAAGTAGGGCTGTTGAGTGACAACCGTTATGAGTGGATGCTGGCCGATTACGGGATACAGCTCAGCGGGGCAGTCAACACACCCCGGGGCGCCGATGTGACCGATGACGAACTCATCTATATCGTCAACCACGCCCGCATCCGCGTGGCTTTTGTTGAAAACGATGCCCTGCAGAAAAAGATCGTACGGTTGCGTCCCGAACTCCCGGAGCTCCAGGAAATCATACTGATGAGCCCGAAATCCGAACCGCTGGAGGGTGTCCGGGCCCTGGAAGAGGTGATGGCGATCGGGGCATTGCAGCTCGAGAAGGGCGACAAGCGTGTGGACGAGCGCATGGAGGGTATCCGTCCGGATGATCTCTTTACCCTGATCTACACTTCCGGCACTACCGGCAAGCCAAAAGGGGTGATGCTCACCCATTCCAACATGATGTCGCAGATGTCGGTGATTCCCATCGAACTGGCGTGTACCGACCGCGTCCTCTCCATCCTTCCTATCTGGCACATCTTCGAGCGGGTGTTTGAAGTGTACACCATCAGTTGCGGCGCCTGCAACTACTACACCAGCATCCGCACCCTGGGTGAAGATCTGCAGAACGTGGAACCTACGTTTATGGGATCCGCTCCGCGCCTCTGGGAGAGCCTGCATCAACGCATCCTGGATAATGTCCGCTCAGCGCATCCGGTCCGGCGCGCCCTGTTCCACATCGCCTATTTCCTGGGTCACTACTACCAGGAGTCCATATTCTACATCACCGAGAACGACCTGCAGCTGAAGCCGCAATCCCGGATCAAACGGGCCATATTCAAAATCGGACACCTGATCCGGCTGTTCATCATGGTGCCCTGGTATGGTTTTTTCAACGCGGCTGTTCTGGAGAGCGTCCGGAAGAGTGCCGGTGGATCCATTAAGGCAACCGTGTCCGGCGGGGGAGCCCTGCCCATCGAAATCGACAAGTTCTTCAACTACATCGGAATTCCGGTACTGGAGGGATACGGGATGACCGAGACATGTCCGGTTATCGCCGTGCGCACCGAGGATAAGTTGGTGAACGGCACGGTCGGACCCCTGGTGCCCGATACCGAAATTCGTATCGTAGATCTCGAGACGGAGGAAGTGCTCTATCCCAACAGCAAGAATCCGTATGAAGGGCGCGGAATGCGCGGTGAAATATGGGTGCGCGGACCGCAGGTGATGAAAGGGTACTACCGCGAACCGGAGATCACCAAAACCGTGCTGCGCGAGGGCGGATGGCTGCGTACCGGCGACCTGGGCATGATGACTTTCAACGATTCGCTCAAGATTCTCGGACGAAGCAAGTCCACGATCGTGCTTTCGAACGGTGAGAACCTGGAGCCGGAACCTATTGAGATGCAGCTGCGCCAGAGCAGGTACATTGAACAGTGCATGGTTGTGGGACAGGATCAGAAATTTGTCGGTGCATTGATCGTACCCAAACTGGAGACGTTCGTCGAGGAGGGGATCAATGCGGATTCCCTCAAGGATCTTGTGGATCATCCCAAGGCCCACAAGATGATCCGGGACGAGATCCGGACCATGATGGCGAGAACCGGCGGTTTCAAGCGCTTTGAGCAGGTACGTGAGTTCCGCCTCCTTTCCAAGACGTTCAAAGTAGGTGACGAGGTGACAAATCTCTTCAAACTCAAGCGTCACGTCATCGAGAAAAAGTATGAGCAGACCATAAAAGAGATGTTCTCCGCCAAGGAAGTAAAGGTGTAAGCCGGTTTACAGGACATTCGCAAATCTTCTGATTATGGAATTTGATACCCAATTACTTTATGCCATAGACGAGGCCCTGCTGGGCATCATGATCCTGGTCATTATGTTCGGGATGGGGGCCAGTCTGACCGTTGACGATTTCAAGGCGGTGGCCCGGCGCTCACGCGGGGTGCTCATCGGCTTCATGTCCCAGTTCGGGGCCATGCCGCTGGTTGCACTTGGTTTGGCCATCGTCCTGGATCTTGATCCCGCTTTTGCCATTGCGCTCATCCTGGTCGGCTGTCTGCCCGGAGGGACCACCTCCAATATGTTCACCTACTTCTCCAGGGGTTCCGTGGCGCTCAGTATCTCCATGACCACGGCATCCACGATCATGGCACTATTCATGATGCCGATACTGCTGAGTCTGTACACCAGCGGGTTTACGCAGCAGCTCAGCGACGCCATCTTTGCGGCCGATGGCGGCACCGAGTTCGTGATCCCCACGAAGAATATCGTCGTCTCGCTGGTGCTGGTACTGATTCCTGTCGCTGGTGGTATGGTACTGCGACGTTTTTCACCCGGTTGGGCCAAAACAGCGGAGGATACGGCCGGGTTTATGGGCATTATCGTCATCCTCTTTCTGCTTGGGACCCTGTTTTTACGCCACGGCGACATCCTCATCCGCACCCCATGGCAACTCTATGCCAGTGCCATCGGGCTGGGGCTCGCCGGATTCTTTTTCGGCTTCTGGGCCTCGCGGCTTTTCGGTATGCAGCCCATCTTCCAGCGGGCCATTTCGCTCGAAACAGGAATCCAGAACGGGCCGGTTTCCTTTGCCATTATCCTGCTGAGCTTTGCAGATTCCCCCGTTCGCGACCAGATGCTCTGGCTCGCCATCCTCTATTCGGCCTTTATCGTGATGACCTCCTCGTTCATTACCCTCTACTACCGCAAAAAGGGACGGTTCGACTGGGAGGTGTACCGAAATACCGTTGTCCACAACCGGCTTTTCGGTGAGTCCTATGTGACGCACTACCCGGAGGGATTCCTGCCGCCGCGCATTGCGCACGATCCCAGTCAGGGTACTTCACCCAGCCAGAAGCGCTGATAACGTAACATTCATTCCGTTGATACTGACCTTCGGTGTATTGCAGCACCGGTGGCTGCAGCAACGGCATCCCGGCTAGAATCCATGCTGACCATAGAACATGTGAGTGAAAACGAGTTGAAGCTCGCCGGCCGGTTCGATGCCAGCCAGGCAGAAAAGGCAACCGTGGAACTGTCAAGGTATCACGGTTCCATCACCATTGATATGGAAGCCCTTGACTACATATCCAGCATGGGGCTGAGTGTGCTGGTGCAGACGTACAAGCGCCTCAACGAAAAGGGGTTCGGAGTACGACTGGCAAATCTGAACAATCACGTCCGGGATGTCTTCAAATTCACGCGTCTGGATCAGATTTTTGACATTGTGGAACCGGGTTGAAGCCTCTGGCGAGGTTCCTGCTTTTTTAAGAGGTTATAAATATTTTTGGAGAGATTTGCCATTTATTTGCTATTTTTGCGTGCAGGTAATTGATTTCACGTAAATTGCGCGTAAATGGCAGAGTTAAGCGATCAGGTCCTGGTTGTTCAATGCCTGAATGGAGACAGTGGAGCGTTCGACCAGCTGGTATTGCGATACCAGTTGCCCATGTACAGAACGGCACTTGGCATTGTGAAAGACGCCGATGCCGCAAGGGACATCACGCAGAATGGGCTTGTCAAGTCCTGGGAAAAACTGGGCACCTACAACAGCAGCCATCGTTTTTACAGCTGGCTGTACAGGATCATCATCAATGAGTCGCTGAACCATATACGCAATGTGCGCAGGATGGAGCTGGTTTCGTCCACTCAGGAAGATGACCAGACACCGTATCAGATCATGGTGGATAAAGAGGAGCACCAAAAGCTTTATGATGCGATAGCACAGCTGAATGAAGATCAGAGGATCGTGCTGCATCTCCGGCATTTTGAGGAACTCAGCTATCAGGAGATCGCTGAAGTGCTTCAGATTGATGAAAAAAGAGTCAAATCAAGGCTGTTCAGCGCAAGGATGAAGCTTCGGGAGCTGCTTGTGGAATCCCGGGCAGATCATACCTGAGCTGGGATATCATCGGTCTGTTCATCCATCCCCGACTTCGGACTGTTTGCCTGGTGTGGCGTATTTCCTGCACAAATGGCTGCCTCCAGCCATCGACCGCCTGCCAGGCCTCCGCATTCCGCCATATGTCCGTTCCGTATGCCGACTGTAACACTAAGTCCACGGAAGTTGCAAACCGGATATTTTTTTTAAAAAGTTCGCCAACTTTTCTGTCAGTTGTGTGTACTTAAGTTAGAAACAGGAAGCTTAACGCATAAGCAGAATAAACAGGAGTATATCATGAACAGCAACATAATCAAACTCATGCATGGCGAAATTGACGGAGTCAACACTCCTGAAGAGAGTCGTGAGTTGCATGTCATGCTGGACAAGGACAAGGATGCCCGGGCACTGTATGATGATCTGCTGCGGATGTCGGAGGATCTGACCCGGATGAAATCAGAAATTACT
>SKWQ01000254.1 GCA_007128855.1 Balneolales bacterium | reverse complement strand
GTGGTCATCGGGCACGAGATCGGACACGTGGCGGCGCGGCACGCCTCGCAGCGGGCATTCCGGCAGACACTCGGACAGATCGCCATCATCGGCGGGGCGGTGCTGGGACAGGAGTTCCTGGGGCTTCCCGGCGAGAGCATCCTGAACCTGAGCAGCCAGGCGGCACAGCTCATCTTCCTGAGCTACAGCCGCGATGCCGAGCGCGAGTCGGACCGGCTGGGTGTCGAATATGCGGCACGGGTCGGTTATGTGGCATCCGAGGGAGCGGCCTTTTTCACCAGTCTGAAGCGCATGTCAGAGGCGTCCGGACAAGCCATCCCGACCATGCTTTCGAGCCACCCCGATCCTGGAGCGCGCGAGCAGGCCATCCCGGAGATGGCGGCCGAGTGGGCGGAAAAAGGGTTTGAACAGACCATCACCAACGAAGACGAGTATTTCCAGATGATCGACGGCATGCTCTACGGGGAAAATCCGCGTGAAGGGTTTGTGGATGGCGATCAATTCGTGCACCCCGAGCTGGCGTTCCGGTTCCCGGTCCCGGCGCAGTGGCAGCTGATCAACCAGCGCAACGAGGTGATCCTGCTGAGCCCGTCACAGGATGCGGTCATGATCCTGCGGATCGACGGACAGGCATCCACGGCCCGCGAATCGGTACAGACCTTCATCGGCCAGGAAGGCATCAACGTCAACAGCCAGGCCGAGGCCCAGAGCAGCGGACAGTACACGGCGTATCAGGCGGATGTCACCATCCCGCAGCAGGAAGGGGACCTGCGGGCGATGATCTATGCCGTGGAGTATGACGGACGGGTGTACCGCTTTATCAACTACACGCTCGTCGGCAAGTGGGACAACTTCGTGCAGAACTTCGGACAGGTGTCCGGGCAGTTCGACCGGCTCACCGACCGAAGCATCCTGGGCATCCAGCCGGTCCGGCTGAGCCTGGTGGCGGCACCGCGGGCCGACCAGTTCCGCAACCTGCTGCCCTCTGAGCTGCCGATGGATATCACTCCCGAGGAGTTGGCCATCGTCAATCAGGTGCAGATGGATGAGCAGATCCCGGCCGGAAGGCTGCTGAAGATCCCGGTGCAATAAGGATTACACCTTTTCGATGACCACCGAAATGCCCTGCCCGACACCGATGCACATGGTGCACAGGGCAAGCTTGTCATCGGAGCGCTTTAGCTGGTAGAAGGCGGTGGTGACGATGCGTGCGCCGCTGGCTCCGAGTGGATGTCCTAAGGCAATGGCACCGCCGCACTTATTAATTCTAGGATCGAAATCTTCGAGACCCAGTTCACGGATGCATCCCAGTGCCTGGGCGGCAAAGGCCTCGTTGAGCTCAATGAGGTCGAAGTTGTCGAGGGTCAGGTTCAGGCGCGGCAGCAGTTTGTTGGTGGCCGGGACCGGACCCATACCCATGACACGGGGGAGCACCCCGGCCGTGGCCATGCCCATGATCTTCGCTACGGGTGTCAGCTTGTGCTTTTTCACCGCCTCTTCCGAAGCGAGGATGACGGCGGCGGCTCCGTCGTTGACACCGGAGGCATTGCCGGCGGTTACGCTTCCGTCCTTGCGGGAGACGGGCTTGAGGGTAGCCAGCTTTTCTACGGAGCTCAGGCGCGGATGCTCGTCGGTATCCACCACGATCGGATCGCCCTTGCGCTGCGGGATGGTCACGGGGACGATCTCCTCTGCCAGCCAGCCGTTCTTCTGCGCCCCGGCGGTCTTTTCCTGGCTCCAGTGTGCGAAGCGGTCCTGGTCCTCACGGGTAATATGGAAGTCGTCGGCGATGTTTTCGGCCGTGATGATGAGCGGCTCGGTACCGTACATCTGATCCATCTTCTTGTTGATGAAGCGCCAGCCGATGGTGCTGTCGTAGAGACTTACATTGCGCGAGAAGGCCTCGGAGGATTTATCCATAACGAACGGGGCGCGCGACATGCTTTCCACACCGCCGGCGACGATAAGGTCGGCCTCACCCGAGCGGATCATGCGCGCGGCATTGCCGATGGCATCCATGCCGGAGCCGCAGAGCCGGTTGACGGTCATGCCGGGGATGGTCTCGGAGAGCCCGGCCAGCAGCAGCGACATACGTGCGACGTTGCGGTTGTCCTCACCGGCCTGGTTGGCGCAACCCATGACCACATCGTCCAGTTCCAGCCAATCCACATCGGGGTTGCGGTCTATCAGCGCCTTGATGGGGATGGCGCCCAGATCGTCGGCGCGTACCTGGGAGAGGGCTCCGCCGTAGCGTCCGACGGGGGTTCGGATGGCATCACAAATATAAACTTCACGCATATCGTAAATTATTTTCAGGTAATGGTTTATAATGTATCAACTCAGAAATATTATAGAAACGGACATTTCCGTATCAGGTCTCCTGCGGCGCCTTTGAGTGGAGCGCATCCAGTTTGGACTTGATGTGCCGGAAGCCGTTGAGCATGGCCTCGGAGAGCCGGTCCACTTCGTTGCGGGTGATGGCCGTGGAGAGCATGCAGGTACCGGTGTTGATCATCATGATGTGCTGCTGCACGTGCATGTAGTCCAGGAATTCCTTGAGGACGGCGACCTCCTCCCTGGGCTGGAACGCCTCGCGGTAGCGGGTCGGCGTGGTCTCGCGGAAATGGAGCCGGAACATGGAGCCGGCGCCTGCCAGTGACAGGGGGATACCGGCCTCTTTGGCCGCTTCCCCGATCTGATAGCGGGCAATGGTGGTAAGCGCGTTGAGGTTCCTGACGGCTTCCCGGTCGAACAGTTCCATGGCCAGGCGTCCGGCGATCATGGTGACCGGGTTGGCCGAGAACGTGCCGGAGTGGGGGAAGAGCAGGCGCTGTTCGCGTGGATCGAGCACCTTCATGATATCAGTGCGTCCGGCGAGTCCGCCCACGGGAAAACCGCCGCCGATGATCTTGCCGATGGAGGTCAGGTCCGGCTTCACCGAGAAGCTCTCCTGTGCTCCGCCGAAGTTGACGCGCAGGGTGACCACCTCGTCGAATGCCAGCAGCGCGCCGTTCTTGCGTGTCCAGGCATAGATCGCATCCACATAGGCATGGTCGGCTTCGAAAAGCCCGATGCGGTGGGCGATCGGGTCGATGATGACACAGGCGATCTGGTCGGCGTACTTGTCGAGCAGCGCCAGGGTGCGCTCGGTGTCGTTGTACGGGAAGATGACCACGTTATCCATGACGCCCTGGGGGGTGCCGTTGACCAGCGGGACCCGGTTGGGTTCGTCGATGTCGCCCCAGTTGGAGGGGTTGGCGGTCTGGCTGACCTCGGCGAAGTCGTACGTGCCGTGGTAGGCGCCTTCGGCCTTGGCGATCATGGGCCGGCCGGTGAAGGCCCGTGCGGCCTTGATGAGCGCCATGACGGCCTCGGTGCCCGAGTTCACGAAACGGATCCGCTCGAACGACGGTACCCGGTCGTGCAGCAGCTGGGCGAAAGCCACCTCGGATTCGGTGGCCATGGTGTAGGCCGTGCCGCGCATGAGCTGTTCCACCACGGCGCTGACGATGGCCGGATGGGCATGGCCGTGGATGAGCGAGGCCATGTTGTTGGCGAAGTCGATGTGCTCGACCCCGTCGATATCGGTCACATAGCATCCCGAAGCGTGGGAGGCATAGAAGGGGTGCGGTCTGCGGAACACGGTGTTGCGGCTTACTCCGCCAGTGATGACATCGCACGCCTGTTTGTAGATATCTTCACCGCTACGTTTGTCCTTGAAAGGTCCGGCAGCAAGCATGTCTGTAATATTTTATGGGTGGATCGTGGGGGTTGCCATGGGGTTAATCATTGGGTAAACATGAGGTTAACCATTGGCAAACCATGGGAGGATCATGAGGTCACTAATTGAGTGGATCACGAAGGTGGATCCACGGGTCATCAGGGATTCCGTTTCAGTTCGGCTTCGGTCCGTTCCTGCACGTACTCGAACGTGACCCCGGGGGCCAGTTCCCGCACGTACAGGCCGTCATCCTTCACATCGATGATGGCCAGGTCGGTGTAGATGGTGTCCACCACCGCCTTTCCCGTGAGGGGATAGGTGCACTCCTTCACGACTTTCGGCTCCCCTTCCTTGGTGGTGTGCTTGCTGATGACGAAGATCTTGATGTCGCCCGCCACCAGGTCCATGGCGCCGCCCACGGCGGGAATGGCGCCCGGGGCCCCGGTCGACCAGTTGGCCAGGTCACCGTTCCCGGCCACCTGGAACGCGCCGAGCACGCAGATATCGATGTGGTTGCCGCGGATCATCGTAAAGCTGTCGGCGTGGTGGAAATAGCAGGCGCCGGGGATGGCGGTCACGTGCTTCTTGCCGGCGTTGATCAGCTCGGGATCTTCCTGGCCCTCTGCGGGGGCGGGACCCATACCCAGCAGGCCGTTTTCGGTGTGGTAGATGACCTCGCGCCCTTCCGGTACATGTCCGGCCACCAGCTCGGGCATGCCAATACCCAGGTTCACATACGCCCCGTTCGGGATGTCCGCGGCCACGTTCCGGGCCATGTCACTGACGCTCCATCCGATTTTTTCCTCTTTGCTCACCATGGGTACCTCCTGTCATCTGCTACAAGTTTCGATTCTTCTGCCGGATCGGCGACTTCCACGACGCTGCTGACGAAGATGCCCGGCGTGACCACGGCTTCGGGATCCAGCCGGCCCAGATCCACGATCTGCTTCGTCTGGACGATGGCGGTTTTTGCCGCGGTGCACATGATCGGCCCGAAATTCCGTGCGGTCTTGTTGTAGATAAGGTTGCCGTAACGGTCGGCCGCCTTGCACTTGACCAGCGAGAAATCGGCCTCCAGGGCGTGCTGGAGCACATAGGTACGGCCGTTGAATTCACGCGTCTCCTTGCCATCGGCCAGCGGGGTGCCGACCGAGGTGGGGGTGTAGAAGGCGGGGATACCGGCGCCGCCGGAGCGGATCCGCTCGGCCAGGGTGCCCTGCGGCACGAGCTCCAGTTCGATTTCGCCGTTTTTATACAGCTCGGGGAATACTTTCGAGTTGGCGGTCCGGGGAAAGGAGCAGATCATCTTTTTGACGCGGCGGTTTTCGATCAGTGCGGCCAGGCCGACGTGACCGCTGCCCGTGTTGTTGCTGATGACCGTCAGGTCCTTTGCGCCCTGGTCGATGAGGGCATGAATGAGTTCTATGGGACTCCCTGCTTCACCAAACCCGCTGATCATGACCACGGCACCATCAAAAATATCCGCTACTGCTTCAGCCGGTGATGCAACAATTTTATTTATCATCTGTTTAAATCAATTTTGATTCATAAAGTCAGACTGAACTCACATGACAGGTTTAAACTGGACCCTGTGTGTCAGCCGGAGGCTGTCATGTTCGGTTCATCTGTCAGAAATACATGTTTTTGTGAGGGGATTGCAATGATTTTTGGTAATGCTACTGTTCGTCGAGCTTTTTCTGAAGGTTCCGCTCCAGGGTCTGTTCGATCTCTGCGAGCTCGTCTTCATAGAAATACTTGTCCGTGCCATAGGGCTTCAGTTTTTCAATAGTGTTCTCTTCTTCGTCATATTTTGCCAGGTAGACGCGGTCCATCCACTCCATGTTCCGGCCCTCGTTGAACTTCAGGACAAACACCTTCTCGCCCTTCACCTCGGCGGCTCCGATCAGCGACACTTTTCCGGCCGAGGAGGTCATGGTGATGTAGCGCGACGGACGGTTGATGGACGGCAGCGTGCGGTAGACCTTGCTGAAGATCTTCTCGATGTCCGCCAGCGGGGCGGTGAAGTAGTGGTGTTCGCCGGTGGGACGCGCGCAGTACATCGAGTGGAAGCCGACGCCCAGCATGCCGAGTGCAAATCCCAGGTCGATCCAGTTTTGTGCGGACCGGTCCACATCCACCTTGCCTTGCTCGTCTTTGAACAGGCTGATGTGGTTCATGATGGGACTCTGGCTGCGGATGGTCACGCCGCTGGCCCGCAGGCGCCGGATGGCGGCGATGGTGGACGGGTTGAGCACCTCGCGCGGGGTGGAGAAGTGGGCCATCCACACGACCTGGATGCCGT
>SKWQ01000103.1 GCA_007128855.1 Balneolales bacterium | reverse complement strand
GGCAAGCCGGTGGTGCTGCTGGACCGGACCCCGTTCTATGCCGAGAGCGGCGGACAGATTTCCGATACGGGCGTGATCACAAACACGCGCACGGGTGAGAGCATCCATGTTGTGGATGTGCAGGTGGTGGGCGGACACCGGGTCCATTTCGTGGACAGTAAACCGGGTTACACTGACGGCAGCTGGGTGGCCGCGGTGGATGCCGAACGTCGCGGTGAGATCGAACGCCACCACTCGGCCACGCACCTGCTGCACGCCGCGCTGCGGGAAACCCTTGGCGAGCATGTGGCCCAGCGCGGGTCGCTGGTCGCCCCGGACCGCCTGCGGTTTGACTTTTCGCATTACGAGCCGGTAACACCGGAGCAGCTCGACGGCATCGAACGGCGGGTCAACGAGAAGATCCGCGAGAACATCGCGCTGCAGGAAGACCGGGAAGTGCCCATCGATGAGGCCAAAAAGCGCGGCGCCATGATGCTCTTCGGCGAGAAGTACGGTGAGAAGGTCCGCGTGGTCACCTTCGATCCGCAGTACTCGGTGGAGCTGTGCGGGGGTACGCACGTGGATGCCACCGGCCAGATCGGGTACCTGCGGCTTGTATCCGAAAGCTCGGTAGCTGCGGGAATCCGCCGGGTGGAAGCCCTGACCGGCACGGTGGCCGACCGCCATCTGCGCGAGGAGAAGCAGCTGTTGCAGCGCATCCGGCGCCAGATCGGCCAGGGAAGCCAGCCGGATCAGGAAATCCTCCGTCTTATGGAGGACAGGAAGCAGCTCGAAAAGCAGCTTGAGAAGATGAACCGCCTGAAGGCCGGACTCCGGCTCGACGAACTGCTGTCACAGGCGGCCACTACCGGCAAAGGGGTTCGCCTGGTCGCCGGAGAAATTGAAGGGGCGGACATGAACACGCTGAAGCAGCTTGGTTATGACGCTCTGGATAAGTCCGCCAAAAACACCGTAATCGTTCTCGGGTCACGGGACGATGAGCAGGGCAAGGTGTACCTGATGGCGGCAGTGACCGATGACCTGATCGCATCCGGCATCAAGGCCGGCGCGCTGGTCGGCATCCTGGCCCGTACGGTCGGCGGTGGCGGCGGCGGTCAGCCCAACCTGGCGACTGCCGGTGGCAGGGAGCCGGGGAAACTGCACGAGGTGTTCGACCAGGCCAAACAGGAACTGTCCTGAATGACAGGCCGGACAGAATGATACGGCAAGGTTCGGTGTTATATGCTCAGGAAATTCGGCTGACAATGCGTATCTTTGCAGCCGGGAAAAAGAGACGGCAGGACTCGTAACATTACGCAGAATAACGACATAGGCATGCCGTTGTGCACCTGACAAGTGCGCCCGGTCCACATGTAATTTGTAAACAAGATTTTCAACCAGATGTCCAACACAGATAAAGCTTCTATTACCAGCAGAACAGCATCCATAACCAAGGCAACAGATCTGCCGAAACCTACCAGGAAAACCCATAAGGGGCTGAATATTTCCGAAGAGCAACTGCTTGAGCTGTATGAATCCATGTACCTGCAGCGGCGTTTCGAAGAGCGCTCCATGCAGATGTACCAGAAAGGGAAATTCGGAGGGTTCCTCCACCTTTATATCGGACAGGAAGCCGTATCCACCGGGTCTGGATTTGCCCTGAACCAGGACGACGATTTCATCACCGCGTACCGCGACCACGGCCACGGGCTGGTCAAGGGGATCACTCCCAATGAAGCCATGGCCGAACTGTTTGGAAAGAAGGACGGGTGCAGCCGCGGGAAAGGCGGTTCCATGCACTACTTCAAACCGGAAAAGCATTTCTGGGGCGGACACGGAATTGTCGGTGCGCACCTGCCGCTGGCTGCCGGCATCGCATTTGCCAACAAGTACCAGGAAAACGACCGTGTCACCATCTGTTTCTTCGGCGATGGCGCGGTGGATCAGGGAGCGCTGAACGAAAGCTTCAACCTGGCGCAGCTCTGGAAGTTACCGGTGATCTATGTGGTCGAAAACAACGGATATTCCATGGGAACGGCCGTCCATCGTCACAGTGCCGGCAAACTGGCCGATCGCGCCTATCCGTATGGCATGAAATACGACGTAGTCAACGGCATGGATCTGTTCAGTGTCATCGACAAGGTCAGTGAGGTGGCCGAACGGGTGCGTGAGACCAAAGAACCGTACTTCCTGGAAGTTGTCACCTATCGTTATCGCGGGCATTCCATGAGCGATCCGGCCAACTACCGCACCAAGGAGGAACTGGAGGAGTACAAGAAAATCGATCCCATTGAGCGGCTTAAAACCTACATCCTGGACAAGAAACTCGCCAGTGAGAAGGATCTCGAAGCCATCAACGAAAAGGTGGAAGAAGTGGTGCTGGAAGCCGTCGAGTTTGCCGAGAACAGCGACTTCCCGGACGAAAAGGAGTTGTACCAGGACGTGTACGCCGACGACGACTTCCCATATCTAACATGAGCCGGTCTGCCGGCCACAAACACCGCAAGGCCCTGGCGGAGAAGAGCTGACGCAACAGCAAACCGGGGCCACCGCAGATACAGAAATTAAGAAACACAGTAAACAGAAATCATGGCGCAGAAACAATTCAGAGAAGTCATCCGTGAGGCCATCCGCGAAGAGATGGAACGCGATGAAAATGTATTTATCATGGGCGAGGAGGTTGCCGAGTACAATGGCGCCTACAAGGCCACCCAGGGGCTGCTGGACCAGTTCGGGGACAAGCGTGTTCTCGACACCCCCATTTCGGAACTCGGATTTGCCGGACTTGGCGTTGGCGCGGCAATGAACGGCCTGCGGCCCATCGTGGAGTTCATGACCTTCAATTTTGCCCTGGTCGGTGTGGACCAGATCATCAACAATGCAGCCAAGATCCGGTACATGAGCGGCGGGCAGGTGAAGATCCCGATCGTGTTCCGCGGTCCGAACGCCTCGGCCGGACAGCTTGGCGCGACCCATTCCACCTCCTTCGAAAGTTTCTACGCCCACTTCCCCGGGCTGATCACCATCCACCCGTCCGAGCCCTACGATGCCAAGGGGTTGCTTAAGGCGGCCATCCGCGACGACAATCCGGTCATTTTCCTGGAGTCCGAGCAGATGTACGGCTGGAAACAGGAGGTGCCCGACGAGGAGTACCTGCTGCCCATCGGCAAGGCGAAAGTGAAGCGCGAGGGCAAGGATGTCACGGTGGTTGCCGACGGCAAGATGTACCACGTGGCCAAAAAGGCCGCCGAGGAACTGGCCAAGGACGGGGTGGAAGTGGAGCTCATCGATCCGCGCACCATCAAGCCGTTCGATATGAAGACGGTCATCGAGTCGGTGAAGAAAACCAATCGTTGCGTGGTCGTGGACGAGTCGCATCCTTTCGGTGGGGTGGCGGCCGAGGTCGGTTTCCAGATCCAGCGCGATGCATTTGACTATCTGGATGCCCCGGTGCAGCGTGTGACCATCCCGGATGTGCCGGCGCCGTTTTCCAGAAAACTTTTTGACGCGTGGATTCCCGGCCCCAAACAGGTGATCGATGCCGTGAATACCGTTACCTACCGGAAGTGAGCCGGAACAAAGGATGAGGGCCGGTAACGTTGTTGTGGTACCGGCTTGACATCCACCCGAAACAACCCGAATATTGCAGGAATCAGACCTTAAACAGACCAGACCAGAGGATTTCATATGGCAACAGTGATTGACATGCCCAAGCTCAGTGACACGATGGAAGAAGGAACCATCGCAAAATGGAACATTAAGGAGGGGGACAAGGTGGAACCGGGGGATGTTGTCGCCGAGGTGGAAACCGACAAGGCGACCATGGACCTGGAGGCCTTCGACGGCGGCACGGTGCTGAAGATCCTGGCTGATGAGGGCGATGCCGTGCCTGTCGGCGGCAAGCTGGTTATTCTGGGCGAAGAGGGCGAGGATATCTCGGATCTGGAAGGAGATGGTGATTCCGGGGATTCCGGCAAGAAAGAGAAGTCGGAAGAGAAGTCTGAGGACAAAGACGACGAAGAGGACAAAGGGGACGAAGAAGAAAAAGAAGACAAGGACGACAAAGAGGACGGGGATGCCGCCAAAGACGGGAAGGACAAGGAGAAGGAAGGCAAGTCCGGTTCCTCAAAGGATGAAAAGAAGGGCAAGGACTTCGATCCGCTTTTCGGTGACCTGAAGGAGGGCAAGAAGGGTGGAAATGGCAAGCAGCAGGACGACGACGGGCGCGTCAAGGTGTCACCGCTGGCCCGCAAGCTGGCCGAAGACCGTGGCATCGACGTGGGCCGGGTGAAAGGAAGCGGTCCGCAGGGACGCGTGGTCAAGGCCGATATCGAGAATTTCAAGGAGGAGGATGCCAAGGCAGCGCAGGCCGACACAAAAGAGAAAGAGGCCCCGAAACCGTCTGTCAGCGGAACCAGTCTGAGGGAAGACAAGGACGTCAAGGTGTCGCAGATGCGCAAGATCATTGCCAAGCGCCTGTCCGAGAGCAAGTTCACTTCGCCGCATTTCTATGAGACGGTGGACATCGACATGAAGCGGGCGATGGAGGTGCGTGAGGCCATCAACGAGATCAGTGATGTTAAGATCAGTTTCAATGACCTGGTGGTCAAGGCGTGTGCGGTGGCGCTGCGGCGTCATCCGTGGGTGAACGCATCCTGGATGGGCGATGTGGTCCGTCTGCACGGCGATGTGAACGTGGCCGTGGCCGTGGCTGTGGATGAAGGGCTGCTGACCCCGGTGATCCGTCATGCCGACCAGAAGGGGCTGCGCGACATATCCATTGAGACCAAGGATTTTGCCACGCGTGCGCGCGACAAGAAACTGCAGCCCGAGGATTGGGAAGGCAGTACGTTCACCGTCAGCAACCTGGGCATGTACGGCATCGAGGAGTTCACGGCCATCATCAATCCGCCCAATGCGGCCATACTGGCGATTGGCGCCATCCGCGACGTACCGGTGGTGGAAAACGGACAGGTAGTACCCGGAAAGCGCATGAAAGTGACGATGTCGAGCGACCACCGAGTGGTCGACGGCGCCAAGGCGGCCGAGTTCCTGAACACGGTACGGTCACTGCTGGAGAACCCGGCATCCATGCTGCTGTGATATCCGGCCTCCGCTGTTAATACCGGTTCCAGGCTGTATTGAGATGGATGGTACTCCGGTTAGTATCACTGCTTGCAGCATCACGCGACAGGCGGGTATCCGGTTTGATTTGCCGGTGTTTTGTGTCCGCAGGAGTTCCGGGCTTTCATATCGGGGAGCCGGCCTGTGACAGGGCGCTTACGTAATCCTGAACGTACTCGGGCATCCTTCTGGACCGGTACTGAACAACGAAACGCGGGTGATCGAGCGGGACGACCTCGCCGAACCAGCCCTGTTGCTTGTTCAGCGCATGGAGGAATTTGAAGTTCTTTCCACGTCCCATGCAAAAGCACCGGTCCGTTGCCGCCCCGAACCCGATCTGCCGTTCGATGCAGTCGATGATGAACGGGGTGACCGCCTCCTGAAGCTGCCGGTCGTCATAGAAATTGTAGTTCACGTCGTTCCCCTTCTCATTGGTCCGTGTAAAGCCCAGCGGAGAAACCGAATTGATGTAGAATTTCCGGTAGAAGGGGACCGGTCCGCCGAAAGCGTTCACAACCTCATAGACAAAGACCGATGAGGGTTCGTGTGTGGGATCGATGGCGATATCGATGCCGCAGACCTCTTTCATGCGCTTGGTGTCGGTGAACGGAACCCCGGTCACACCCGCCCCGAAGCGTCCGGGGTTGATACCCAGTATCAGGTGGCGCGGGTCGTGGTCCCCGTAAAACCTCCGGTAGAATTGCGAGGTGACTTCGCGGATGGTATCGGCGTGGCCGCCGCGGAACGGGTTCATCACGGAGATGCCGTCCGGCAGCAAGGCGGGATCCAGGTCGAGGTTGTCGTTGAAAGCGAGGATCTGGTCGGCAAAAGTCATAGTGGTTAATAAAGATGTTATTGTGTCGGTGTCTGCGAAGATACTGGTTCATGATGCACGGTCACGTTCATTACCTGGGTAATACCGGAACAGGGTCATTTGTGACTTGATATCTGTGACCTCCGCATGTCCGTGTGCCCTTCTTTGGACATTCAGCGGAAACAGGTCAGCCTGTTTTTATTTGGTGGTTTGTACAGAAATAT
>SKWQ01000062.1 GCA_007128855.1 Balneolales bacterium | reverse complement strand
GTAAGCAGCTCGGTGCGCAAAAGCAGCGCCAGAACACCGCCTACGAAGAAAAAGAGCGTGATGGACCCCAGGTAGAGCAGGCCGATCCTTTTGTGATCGAGCGTGAAAAGCCATGATAGAATCCCTTTCTCCGCGTTCAGATACGTGTGCTTAGGGTTCTCGTCAATCGGGAACTCACGGATCTTCAGGGTGTTTGCTGTGCTTTCGGCCATATGTCTGTCAGTCTTGCAGTTCTTTGATAAATGCGATGAGTCCGTCAATCTGACGCTCGTTGAGGCGGCCGGCGTAGGACGGCATGTTGTTCGGATACCCGGCGGTCACTTCGGCCTGTGGTTCCAGTATGGATCGGCGGATGTAGTCCTCATCCGCCACAACGACCGAACCGTCCACCAGCTCCCGGTCCGAATTGAAAAGGTTCAGGAAGGAAGGCCCGATCCGGTCGGTGCCGTCAAGCGTGTGGCAGGCATTGCATCCGGCGCCCGTATAGGTCTGCCGGCCAAGATCGGCCAGGGGCATGTCCTCATCCACCTCGAGCCCTGTTTCCAGCCACTCTTCAAACTCCTCGATACTGAGCACATGCACTGTTGCCAGCATGTCGGAGTGGGCCGTTCCGCAATATTCGGTGCAGTAGAGTATGGCCTCACCGGTAGATGTCGCCTGGAACCATGTCGTGGTATAGCGGTTCGGCAGCACGTCCATCTTGATCCGGAAATCGGGGATGTAGAGCGAGTGGAGCACATCGTCCGAGCGCATGATGAATTTCACGGGACGATCCACGGGAACGAACACCTCGTTGACAGTGGTGCCGCCATTGGGATACCGGAATTCCCACAGCCACGAAGCCGCGGTCACATTGATTTCATAGGCATTGGCGGGGGGGCTGGACAGCTTCAGGAATCCGCGGAATCCCCAGCTGAACACGATGAGGATCAGGATGATCGGGATCACCGTCCACGTAACCTCAAGGATGCTGTTGTGGGTGATCACCGGAGTGACATCGTCCTCGGATTTGCGGCGGTACTTGATCACGAAAATCAGGATGGTGATCATGATCCCGGCAAACAGGATGAATCCCGCGATATTGATGAAGGTAAACAGGCTGTCCACTTCACTTGCCACGGTGGACCGTTGTGGCGGCAGCATGTATTCTATGATTCTGTTCATTGGGTCGTCTTGGGTCGTTGAAGTTCGGTTAGGTGGTGACGTTCGACCTGTTCGGGTTGTCAGGATTGTCGCGGCCGGACTGGCTGGCTTTTCGTTCCCGCAGGAAGAAGAAACCGAGGAAGACGCCGAGTATCAGGAGGGTGGCAACCCCTCCAAGTTTCATGATGTTCACGGCCACAGGCACGTAGGAGCCCGCCGCGGCATCGTATTGGAAACAGTAGAGCACGAGCCGGTCCATCGCGCTGCCGATGCGCCCCTCTGCGGCGTCAGAAAGCGCGTTTCGGAGCATCAGTTCGGGATAGTCTATGCCATGCAGGTACCGGGATATCCGTCCGCTCTCGGAGAGGAAAATGAGGGTGGAACCGTGCATGTATTCCTGTGTCTGCTCATTCCACTGGTAATAAAAGCCGACCTGGTCGCCAAGCCGCCGCACCTCCTCTTCCGTTCCGGTCAGGAAATGGATGCCATCGGCCGCATCCGGGTTCCCAAGCCGATCCAGATACAACTGCTTGTTGGCCATGGCCAGTTCGGGTGTCTCGGTTGGACTGATGCTGACCGTGAGGATGTCAAATTCCTTCCCCGGCTGCCAGGAGAGTTCGCTGACCCCCCGCATCATGCCCTGGAGAATCAGGTTGCAGAGCATGGGGCATTCGAAGTAGACCATGGCAAGCATCAGGGGACGCCCGTTGTGAAGGTATTGCTCCAGGAGTACCTCTTCGCCACGCTCGTTGACCAGCCGGATGTCCCCGCTCACGGTTTCCCCGAGCTTCTCGGTCACGCCCACATTTTCAAGGGCTTCGGGCGGGACATTGTGCTGGGAATGGGCCGGCGTCACCACCAGGAGGGCGGACAGCACAATTGCAGCCGCCATGCAGTGAAGCATTTGTATCAGTTGTGGAATGGGTTTCATGTTCAGGAAGAAGGATACTCGTTGATCAGTCTCGGGCGATCAGTGCCATGGCACTGTCGATGGGAATACGGAAGCGGCGGCTCTCCTCGTCAACGACCTCAAATGTGTTCAGCATCTGATGATCCCTCTCACGTTTCTGGTTCAGTTCATAGTATTCGGCATCGATGGCTGCCTGCTGTGAGGAGAGGAACTGGTTGTAGTTGTACATGTAGTATACACCGTAGAGAATGATGGTCACCATAATGATTCCCAGCACGATCCAGAACGATACGGTCTTCAGGTTGACATAGTCTTCCGTAATACCGAGTGAGATCGATTTCTCCAGGTCCCTGTTTTCTTTATTGAATGAGTCTTTGGTCATGTTGTGACATTATAAGGGTTGTCTATGTGAACATCGGTAGAACACGGAAGCATTCCCAACCTGCATCCGCTATCCGAATGATTCGGGTTGCACGTTTTTAGTGTTTGTTCAATGATTCCGCCAGCAGCGGATCGTTTTTGGGAACCATGCTGTGCCGCGCAAACTGCCGGAAGAATAGTCCGGCAGAAACCCCGAAGAAGGCAACCAGCAAGGTCAGGTCAAGCCAGTGAAACGTGATGGCACCCTTGTGCAGGATAGGCATCACGATCCAGTACATTTCAAGGAACTGCAGCAGGACGATCCAAAGTGATACCCCCACAAGCAGCTTGTGGTTGGTCTTGGCTTTTTTTCCCAGCAGCAGGACGAACGGGATCACAAAGCGTCCGATAAGGAACAGGTATGCCAGAAATATCCAGCTTCCCTCAAAACGATAGTAGAACCAGAGTATTTCTTTCGGGAAGTTGGCGTAGTAGATCAGCAGGAACTGGCTGAACGCGATATAGGCATAGAAAACGGAGAATCCGAACAGGAGCGCAGCCATGTCGTGGATGTGGGACCGGTTGATCGTGCTGGTCAGCAGGCCCTTACCTAACAGATAGATCACCAGCAGGAGAACGACGGCGAGCACGCTCTGGAAGCTCATCGCGAAGTAGTAGATCCCGAACATGGTCGAAAACCAACCCGAGTCCATGGACATGAGCCAGTCAAAGGAGGCAAATGCCACGGTAAAGGCAAATACGAGGATCCCTGGAGCGCTGATGACGCGCTGTTGACGGTCAAGGGCATGATTTGCCTCGCGATCCATGGTAACCGAATTCCGGTACAGTTTATAGGCAAGAAAAGCCCAGACGGAGAAATAGATGACGTTGCGGACAATGAAGAACGGAATGTTCAGGAAGGGCTGCTTGTGCTGGATGAGCTCATCGGTTGCAATGAGCTCCGGCCGCGTCCACTCATAGAGGAACTCCAACCCGAACAGAATCGGGACGAACAGCAGTCCGAGCCAGAGAAGCTGAAACGACATGGTCTCGGGAATCCGGCGCAGCACCACGCTCCAGCCCGACCGCGTGATGTGCTGCAGCATCACGAAAAAGAGGGCGCCCAGGGACAGACTTGCAATAAAGGTGAAACTGGTCAGGTAGGAGAAGAAAAACTGCTCGGTGTTCACGAACAAGCCGATCAGACTGAGGGCAATGCCGACAAAACCGGCACCGAAGAATGCGGTGGCAATTTTGTTCTCTTCCGGAAAGGTCAACCGGTCGGTAAGCGTGGTATGGTGGTGATCCATGCTCATAGGTTACGCGTTAGTAGTATAATCTCGGTTTATCATTGCCGTTGAGGTGTTCTTCTTATGGATTTTGGCCGGATGCGATGGTCTCCGGATCCAGATTCAGTTCCCGCAGGTGCTCTTCACCGGCATCCTGGCTCAGCTGCAGCGCCCTGACATAGGCAACGATGGCCCAGCGGTCCTCCGCTTTTATCTGGTGGCGGTAGGAATTCATGGTGCGCACCCCGTTGTAAATGGCGCTGTAGATCTCGCCGTCAGGCATCTCCCGTGCGTTATCCGTTAGCAGCGATGCCGCAATGTAACCGTAATCGGAGACCGGCCCGTTGCCGTCGCCCACGCCGCCGTGACACGCGGTGCAGTAAATATTGTACTGATGCTGCCCCTGTATCAGGAACGAGCGGGTGATGTCTACGGGCATCGTTTCCACATAACTGCCGTCCTCGTTGATCCCCTGAAAAAAGGCCAGGTCATTTTCCAGGTGCCCGCGCGCCACGGTGCCTTCCACCGGCATGCGCATGGCCCGGCGATCTTCAAAAAACGGGTTTTCCTGCTGTGCATTGAAACGCTCCTGCCAGTACATGTTGTACTGGGTGTGGATGGGCGGCTTATCGCTCGGCTGCCCGCGGCAGGCACCGAGAAATGCGGCCAGCATGATAAGCAGGAGGATATGGCGTGTGGATCTGTTCATAGCGTGTTGACCGTTGGGATCGTAAATCTATTCCGGAATGACTTCAATTTCGGTGGCACCGATGCTTTTCAGGAATTCAGCGGTTTTCATTTCCGAAAAAGCCGGATCGGTTGCCTCGATGCAGAGGAAGAATCCGTCATCGGTGGCTTTGGAGATGCGATCGGAATTGAATATCGGCTGATGAAGACGCGGCAGGCGGTTGAGGAAGAACATGCCCATGAAGGCACCGAATGACGCCAGCAGGATGACCAGGGCAAAAGCCACCGGCACAAAAGCCGGAAAGTTGAGAAACGGCATGCCGCCTATGTGCATGGGATAGGCGACGTTCATGGCCCAGGACTGAAGAGCTATGCCACCCAGCAGCCCCAGGATGCCGTGCACCAGCACGATCCACCCCAGTTTGGATGGTTTCAGTCCCATCGCATCGTCCATTCCGTGTATGGGAAACGGGCTGTAGGTGTCAAAGTCCTTGAACCCGGCCTTGCGGACTTCCGTTGCGGCATCCATCAGGTCTGCAGGGTTGGCAAACTCGGCCAGTACTCCAAAAGTTTTCTGATTGGTACTCATAGGTTATTCCGATTTGGTAGAATGACCGTTCGGTGATCTGTAATAGGCCGGATTGGCCTGGGGCAATACCCCTTTTATCTCTGCAATGGCCACCATGGGAAGGAACCGCAGGAAGAGCAGGAAGAAAGTGAGGAACAGCCCAAAAGTTCCAATATAGGTGAGAATATCCACGTAGGTGGGGGTGAAGTATCCCCAGGAAGACGGCAGATAATCCGTGGCCAGCGAGGAAACCGTAATGACGAATCGCTCGAACCACATCCCGATATTGATGACAATCGACAGAATGAACGTCAGTGCGATATTCCGCCGGAATTTCTTAACCCAGAAAAACTGGGGAGCGATTACGTTGCAGGTGATCATGGTCCAGTACGCCCAGGCATACGGACCCAGCGCCCGGTTGATGAAGATGAATTTCTCGTACTCGAATCCGCTGTACCACGCTATGAAGAACTCCATGCCATAGGCAAAGCCGACCATCATCCCCGTTACCAGGATGATGATGTTCATCTTTTCGATATGGTCCACGGTCATGATATCCTCAAGCCCGTAGAGCTTACGGCTGATGATCATAAGCGTCAGCACCATGGCGAATCCGGAGAAAATGGCACCGGCCACAAAGTACGGAGGAAAGATCGTGGTGTGCCACCCGGGAATGATCGACACGGCAAAGTCAAAGGAGACAATGGTGTGGACGGAAAGCACCAGCGGGGTGGCCAGGCCGGCCAGGATCATGTAGGCCTTCTCGTAATTCTGCCACTGCCGGTTGCCGCCGGTCCAGCCAAGGGCGAATGTGCCGTAAACCATTTTCGAGATCTTGCCCTTCACCTTGTCGCGCATCGTCGCCAGGTCCGGCACCAGTCCGACATACCAGAACAGGGTGGATACGGTCAGGTAGGTGAACACCGCGAATACGTCCCACAGCAGCGGGCTGTTGAAATTTGGCCAGAGCTGCATGGAGTTGGGAAGCGGGAAGATCCAGTAGATGGTCCAGATGCGGCCCACGTGGATGGCAGGGAACAGGCCGGCACACATGACCGCGAAAATCGTCATCGCCTCGGCAAAACGGTTGATGGCGGTCCGCCAGCCCTGCCGGAAAAGGAACAGGATGGCCGAGATGAGCGTGCCGGCATGGCCGATTCCGACCCACCATACAAAGTTGGTGATATCCCAGG
>SKWQ01000171.1 GCA_007128855.1 Balneolales bacterium | reverse complement strand
CTCGGCCTGGATCCGCGTGGGCTGACCGACCAGTATGCCGACTACTGGGAGCACAACCGAAGCCACACGCTCATCCACCGCGACTATGCCATCATCAATCCTTTCAATTTTGCCGGATACGGCCGCGACCTGTGGGGACTGACCGCCAGTTACACCGTAGACGGCTACACGGCGCACATGCCGATGCAGAACGACCGCGGGGTGATCACGCCGACCGCGGCGCTCTCCTCAATGCCGTATGCCCCCGATCATGTGATGCGGATGATCCGGAACCTGTACCACCATCTGGGTGACCGGGTCTGGGGTCCGTTCGGCTTCTACGATGCGCTGAGCATTGAACACAACTGGTTCCCCGAGCGGTACCTGGCCATCGACCAGGGTCCGATCGTGGTGATGATCGAGAATCACCGGTCGGGACTGCTGTGGGACCTGTTCATGTCCGCCCCCGAGGTGCAGGAAGGTCTGCAGAAACTCGGGTTTGAGAGTCCGCATGTATCGGATTAGATGGGGTTTCTAGAATGCTGCTATGCATCGCCCGTGGTCGGATCCCACAGATTTTCCACTTTGGTGATCGATATGATCGGCGTGCCGACCTTTTCCGCATGTTTGCGGACGATCTCCTCATCGGAGGCAACATAGACGCAGTGGGTTTTGTCCTTGCTGATGTAGCTGTGCTGCCACTGGATGTCGGAGCCCAGCTCGGCAAGTGCCCGGTTGGAGTTCATGGCTGCTGCCTTGGTATCTCTGTCTGAGAGTTTTTCCACTCCCGGTATTTCGCGTTCGATGATGTACTTTGGCATGGCGTAATCCCGTTAGGTTTTTGGATTTATTTCTGACGTTTCGTTTCCCGGTTCAGGTTACGGGATGCTGGTTTGGGCGTATGCCCCGGGCCACAACAAACTCGCCCGGTATCTGATACCCGTGACCGTTCCGGAAGGGTGCGATGGAGTCAAGGTATTCCCGGTGCGCTCCATCCCGGGTCTCTTCGTCGAACTTGTTGTATGCCAGGGCGACCGGTCCCCCTGAAAACGCCGCTGTGACGGCATGGTCAGTATCCCTGAAGTCCAGCTTCACCCTGAACCGATCGATTTCGATATCCTGAAAGCCGGCCATCCTGAAACTGGCATGCAGTGTGTCCCCGGTTCCCTGCTGAAAAAACATCGGACACACATCGGATGCGACCCGTTTTTCCACGATCGGGAAAATGTCCGCCCAGCCGCAGTTTTTCCGCTCGCCCCAGATGGCGACGGCGGCCCGTCCACCCGGCTTGAGCGCACGGTGCATCTCGTTCAATGCCCTGAGCGGATCCGGGACGTACATCAGGCCCAGCCCACACATGGCGAGGTCGAAAGCGCCGTCTTCCACCTCCAGTTCCTCGGCATCCATCCTCCGGAAAGTTGCGTTCCGGACCTGTCTCTCCCTGGCTGCGGAGTATGCCAGTTCCGCCATGTCATCCGAGATGTCGGTGGCCAGTACTTCCCCGTCCGGCTTCACGGCTTCAGCAACGCGGAACGTGACCAACCCGGTCCCGCAGGCGGTTTCGAGGACCCTTTCGCCGGGCTTTGGATCCGATATCTCCATCAGCCGGTCCTGTGCCGGTTTCAGCTGGGCTTCCCAGGATGCGTTGTAGTGTTCGGCGGCCTTGTTCCAGCCGTATCGTTGCACGCGTCTTTGCAGTTCCGGTTTCATAGTGCTAACTCTTCTTTTGATTCAGGGTTTGCAATGATCAGGTCGCGACGGACAGGAATGGCCCGTTTGAAGTCATCCAGTACCGGACTGTGCCGCTCGGTCCGTTCGATGATCTCCCTGATCCGGTTTTCATCGGCCGTACTTTCAATGAGCACCTTGCACCTCAGCTCTTTGAATCCGGGCGGACGGTCATCGATGCCCAGCATGCCCCGAGCATCGACATCCGACTCCACTTCCACTTCGATCCGGTGGATGGGCACTCCGGCCAGGGCGGCCTGCTGCGAATAACCGATGGCCAGACAGCTTCCCAGCGCGCCCCGCTCGAGGATCCCGGGTCCCGGTCCGGCATCGTTGCCGCCTTCCGCTTTTCCGATGTCCACCTTGAACTTCCAGTGCTTGTGCTCCACTTCGCAGGTGGTCCCGTCGCGCAGACGCACTTTTGTCACCGCAGTGCTTTTGCCCATCTCCGGGCGAAGCTGCACTGCTTTCCGGTTGCGCTCGAATGCTTTTTTCAATGTTTCCGGATCTGCCATGGTTTCGTTATTTAACAGGTTTTCGGGTTCCATTTTTCTGATTGTGGATGCGGTTGCCGGGGCATGCCCGGCTGCGCCCAGCCGCATCAGTTACCGTCCTACTGGTTGGCCAGGTAACTGGTTGCCGTTTCCAGTTCCGGGCGTTGGCTCTCTTCAGGCACGGTGATTTCGGCCAGTTTGGAAAACCATTTTCCAGCCTGCTCGTACTTCCCTGCCATCTCCGCCGCAATTCCGGCGCCATAGAGGCTGTTGAACCGGTTGGGTGAGATCGCAAGCGCTTTTTCATAAGCCAGGATGGCTTCTTCGGGTTTTTCATGGAGCACCAGCATGTCGCCCAGCAGTTCCCTGGCCGGCAGCACATCGCTTGGGGTCACCGGGTGCTTGTCGACCGAGTCCTCCATGTCGGCTGCTTTCCGCATCAGCTCCCGGGCCTTGTCACCGTCACCCTGTTCATGGGCGATCCAGGCTTCCACGGTGATGCGCTGGACATCGACCAGCAGCGCCCAGTAGTCTTCCCCGTTGTGCAGCGTCTGCTGGTGGAGTCGCTTCAGCGTACCGACGGCCTCCCGGGCCGATGCCAGATCACCTGTCCGGGCCGCACCCAATCCACTGGCCCAGTAGGAGATGGCTTCGTACTGCGGAAAATCGTCCCAGGGAAAACTGCTGTGGATGCGCGGGTCGAGCCGGGCCGCATCCTCCCATTTGCGCCGCTCCAGATAATATCGTGCCTGTCCGGCGGCAACGCCATAGGCAGACCCGAAATGCGGCTGATAGTTGTCGACCGACAGCAGATCATCCAGCGCTTCCGCCGCTTTCTCATCCAGTCCTTTCTGGAGGTAGCCGTATATCATATAGTCAAGCGCATGGGCGTGGTGCATGGAGGTGTACTCGCCCACCGGCTGCCGGAGCGCCGCATCGGCCGATCGCCGGTTCCAGTCGATGGTCTCGGGCCAGCTGCCGATCCGGACAAAGATATGGCTGGGCATGTGCAGCGCATGGGGCACGTCCGGGGCCAGCTTGTCGTATGCTTGTGCGATATCCACGCCCTTTTCCGCCAGGACAGGGTTGTCGTAGGCGTGGATGATATAATGGAACAGGCCGGGGTGCTCCGGGGCGTGTTCAAACAGCTCCTCCATCAGGGCGCCGGACTTGCGCTGGTTGCTGAAGGTGTCGTCATCCGGCGGGGCGGTGGCCAGCAGGGACAGCCCGTAAAAGGCACCGGCATCGATGTCATCGGGATTCGTGCGGAAAAGCTCCTCGAGCGACCGCTCCCAGGTCTTCAGGCCTTCCCGGTAACCGGACTCCCGCGTGGCCTCATAATACGCCGCCAGGGCATTTATGTGGCCGCGTTCACGGGTGGATGGATCCCCGGCGGATGCGGCCTTGCGGATCGCCTTCCAGCCGGTTTCAAATTGCTGCTCGCCGGGAGGCGCCCACAGCGGATTGAGCTGCGTCATGGCGATGCCCCAGTAGGCCATGGCACACTCCGGATCGGCTTCCTTCGCCTCGACGAAAATGTCATGCGCCTGTTCGTACATCATGTGGTGAAGCATCCCGAGACCGTGTTCGAACTTCATCTGGCCCATCGGGTTGCAGGTGGTCTTGAAATCGACCACGCCATGGTCCATGTCGGATGCCTGGCCGGTCATCATCATTCCGTTTTCATGTTGCGCCTGCAGGCGGGGAGCCGCTAGGATCAGCAGGCATAGAAGGAGGGGGTGTGAAGCATATCGTAGCATGGGTCTGTCTCTTTTTGTTAGTGGGTAAGTCATTAAAAAACAACATGCATCCAATCTATCCGACGGGACGGGTAAGTGCAACTTCCGCGAGGTATACAATGGGTATACAAGCGGCGGCTCCGTGCGGAGGACGGTATCCATGGAACCCGGGCTGCCAAAGGACCCGGTTCCGCCGGTTCACGCGGATCCCACATCCATCAGATGTCCGGTGAGACTCTCTTCCTTGTTCAGCTGCAGTTTTTTGCGCAGGCGATACCGCGCGATCTTTACACTGGACGGGGAGATGCCGAGCAACGAAGCGATTTCCTTGCTCGAAAGGTTCAGCCGCAGCAGGGCGCACAGCCGCAGCTCATTGGGAGTGAGGCCGGGGCAGCGGTTCTTCAGACGCTCAAAAAAACCGGGGTGCACTTCCTCAAAATAGAGCCGGAACTCCTTCCAGTCCTTGTCCAGATTGAAACTGTAGTGGATGAGGTTGTCCAGTCCCTTCAGGCCGGGATCCGCGCCGTTGCCGTTGCTGCTTCGAATCTGGCGTATTTCCTCGCTCAGCTCCTTCATCAGTTCGTTCTTCCGGACCAGGTGCAGGGAGTAGGAAGCCAGCTGTCTCTTCTTGAATGCCAGTTCCTGCTCCAGCTGGCTCTCTTTGAGCCGCCGGTTCTCGATTTCGGTGCGGTTTTTCCTGTTCCTGATCTTCTGCCGGTTGTACAGCAGGAAGGCGATGATGGAGAGAAGCACCACCCCGGCGGCCAGCGCATTCCGGACCAGCAGGTCCTGGGTCCGCTGCTGTTCCAGAAGGGCAATCTGCGCTTCCTGCTGCTCCGATTCGTAGCGGGTCCGGAGCTCCTCCACACGGGCTGACATCTTGTCGTTGAAGATGCTGTCGCGGACAGCCAGCAGCCTGCGATGGTAGTGCAGTGCGGCCTGGTGGTCGCCTATCTGGGCGTGGATATCCGAAAGCAGCCGGTATCCTTCCTGCTCGCCGAGCCGGGTGCCGAACTCCCGGGAAAGGTCCAGGCTTTTGCGGGCATGGGCCGCCGCCTCCCCGTAGTCACCCGTATCCAGCCGGATCCTGGCAAAATGTTCATGGATGATGGATTCCAGATCCGGATCCTGTCCGTCGTTCAGTTCAAGCGCCATTGCCAGGGCTTCCATTGCAGCTTCGTGTTCGCCCATGAGGTGCCGCAACTTGCCGATGTTGTTGTGGCTGTAGGCCATGCCGATGATGCTCCCGTTCTCTTCCCGGAGGGACAGCGCTTCCTGGTGGTATGCAAGCGATTTGTCATACTCTCCCAGGTCGCTGTACGTCAATCCGATGTTGTTGAGCACAATGGCCAGCAGGTAGCTGTTGCCGGTCTCACGGTTGAGCTGTTCGGCACGCAGATAGTAGTCCAGTGCACGGTGGTATTCCGCCATTTCATGGTAGACCAGACCGATATTGCCCAGGTTGGCGGCTATTCCGTTTTCCAGTTCGATCTGTTCGCAAATGCGCAGCGACTCATAAAAATGGTCCAGTGCCCGCTCATAGTTGCTTTGCCGCTTGTACACGCCTCCGATGACTACCAGGTTGGATGCGATGCCCCGCTGATTCCCGAGGGTCCGGTTCAGTTCGAGGGACTGTTCCAGGTGCGCTATTGCTTTCCGGTCCTCGCCCATGCGGCTGTAGATGGTGGCCAGATTGTCCAGGGCATCCGCTTTTCCGGACTGGTATCCTATTTCCTCGGCGGCGGCCAGCGCCTCCAGGCCGGTGCTGAGCGATTGTTGGAGATCCGATGAGTAGGCGGCACGGCTTGAATCGAGCAGGACGCGCACGGTGGCCGAATCGGTCAGGTCCGTTTCATAGGCAACCCGGTCCGTTGCAGCGATGCCGGCCGAATTCCACCCGGAAACGGCCAATCCGATAACCAGCAGGCCGGCTGCCGCGAGAACGGTGTTCTTATGGAAGGGGCTGAAGGCTATGGGCAGCCTGCTTGCCCCTGTTATTGTGTTATCCGGTGCACCCATGGTGACTCCCGTTTTGCCGTCGATTTCGGCGGTACCTGTAAAGATATAATAATCAATCACTTTTAAAAGTGTCAGGCGGGATTTTTCTCGCAACCATCCATGATCATTCTCGTATATCCGGTCATTTGAAAACCAACATGAGTATGATCATGAGACAGATACACACGGAAATTGAGATTGATGCCGCACCGGAAGAAGTCTGGGGTGT
>SKWQ01000194.1 GCA_007128855.1 Balneolales bacterium | reverse complement strand
GGTACAATCCGATCGGCATCAATGGGTGGCGGGCCAGCGGCGGCCTCGGTTTCTATGGCACGGCCGGTGCCTACGTTCGCCGTGAAGGCGGCCTTGGCAACAAGACCTGGACCATTGTCGATCTGGCGGCCGGTGCATGGATCTACGGAGAATTCCCCAATCCCTACTACGCCGCCGGGGCCGTTTCAGGCCACGCCTACGTCTTCAAAGTGATCAACGTCAACTTCCACCATGAATTTGAAGTGGGTACCACCTGCGGCAACCAGGCCACCAGCACCACCGTTACGGTAAACCCGGGGGATGTGGCTGCCGACCAGCAGGAAAAACTGGTCCAGTACATCAATCCGTCGTTTGTCTACAACTATCCGGTGGACGAGCCCCTCGCCGTGAAATACGGTTTGGAGCCGGACGAGGTGTTCGATGTGGCCGAACAGCAGGCCGACGGCACCATCACCATGCGTACTTTCAAAATGGAAAAATCGGCCAAGCTTGAAGTGCAGGATGAAAACGGGTCATGGTCCGTGCAGACACTCAACAACACAACAAACATCCTCGGCGAGTATCTGTATACAACCATTGGCGAGGCCAATATTTTCGATCCTGGGTTGGATTTTGCCCTTCCATCCGTAATAGGCGGCAACACCGGCGGCGGAACGGGCGGCACCGGGGCCGCAGGTCCGGCCGGACCGATTCAGGGGGGTGCTGCAAGCTTTATTGATCCGTCCTTCGGACTGAGCGGTTCCGTCATTTTCAACTTCATGGGGCTGGGCGGGTCGACCGGCCAGACCGGGGCCGCAGGTCCGGCCGGACCGGTATCACCGGCTGCCCCGGCTCTTCCTGCCGGCTCTGGCCAGAACGGTGGCGGGACATCCGGCACAGGTCCCGGTTCCGGTCCTGCCAACGTCCCGGGCATGGATATGTCGCAAAATCCCCTGCTGCCTTATCCACCGGAACCCCCGCAACCGAACTACGGCAACCTGCCGCCTCCACCCACACCGCCATCCAACAACCTGGACGATGACCGATCCTATCTGCTTACGGTAACGGCCACACTCAAGGAGTATGTCAACGGCAGCTGGGTCACCGCACAGACACGCTCCGGCACGCCTGTTACAGAAACCGTGACAAAAAACTTCCACACCGGACCCCTACCTGCTGTTGCTCCCGGTGCATCTCTGCCGGCACAAAGCTTCTGAGGCTCCACAAAAACTGTTATCCAAACGTGAGTTTACCCGAAATGCGAAAACGGATCCCCGCCATGACCAAAGTCGTGCTTTCACTCTCAATGCAAGTCCTGGCACTGTTGCTGATAGCATCCATCACGGACCCGGTCCATGGACAGGCCGGCAGTGACGACAACGCGGTCACCGATGAATTTGCCACATCCATCCAAATAGGCGGCCGCTATGTGGATGGCACCGGCATCGAACTGCGCTACTTTCCGCAGAAACACGTCGTGCTCAACACCGGCTTCCGCGAGGGATTCGTGATCGAGCGCGCTGTCGGCGAATCGGATGAGTTTACCGAAATTGCACGCCTGCTGCCGTTCACGGAAGCGCAATGGGACGCCATCATGGACCAGGCGGAGGGTGAATCCCTGGATTTGCTGGATCTGGCGCGCGGCTACCTTGACATTGCAAAGACCGAGAAAGGCGGCACCTTCAACTTCGAGACCGGGATACAGGACATGCGTTCACAGCGGGCCGACGAGGACTTCGAACACGCCGTCTTCATGCTTACCGCCGCCCGTGAAGCCGCCGTAGCCGAAGCCCTGGCCCTGAGTTTCATGGACTCCGACGTGACCCCCGGAGAAAGCTACACCTACCGGGTCATGACCGTGGCCGATCCACCCGTTTACAACCTTGTCCCGGCCCCGTTTTCCATCACCGCCGAAGCCGATGACACCGCCTATGAAAACGAAGTGTTTTTTTACGAAGGCGACACCTGGATCAATTTCTTCTGGGTGGAGGATGAGCGGCTTTCACTCTACACCGTAGAGCGCAGGGATCCGGGATCGGATGAGTTCCGGCTGATTACCAGCGCACCGCAATTGCAGTTGCGGGGAGCCGGATTCGACGCGTTCGAGCACGGCAGCTATCGCGATGAGGACCTCGAAAACTACCAGGTCTACACCTACCGCTTCTACGGACAGAACCTGTTCGGCGAGCGCATCCTGTTTGCCGAAGTGGAAGCCATGCCCCGCGACCGCACCCCGCCCGAGCCGCCGCGCGTCGTCACCCTCGAGCATCACAAGCCGCGGGAAGTGCTGCTGGAGTGGGAGATGAACGATCCGCCCGCCGCGGACCTGATGGGCTTTGTTGTGGCCCGCTCGCACGAGGTCGAAGGCGAGTACCGCATCATCCACCCGGAACTGCTGCCCGAAACGGCCCGGTCGCTCATCGACACTACGTTTGTGGAAGGTCGGCCGAACTACTACGTGATTCAGGCCGTCGACACGGCTTTCAACGTCAGTTCCTCGCTGCCGGTCGCCGTGACCCTGATAGACACCATCCCCCCGGCCAAACCCGTTTTCCTTTCAGGTGAAGTGGACTCGTCAGGCGTGGTCACCCTGGTCGTCGAAAAGAACGAAGAGCCCGATCTGATGGGATACCGCCTGTTCCGGTCCAACGATCCCGACCACGAGTTTTCAGTGATTTTTGAGGGATTTGTGGATGATGATTCCCTGCGCCATGAGATCCCGGTCGCCTTCAACGACACTATCACGCTCAATTCGCTGACTCCGGAAGTGTACTACAAGGTGCAGGCGCTCGATTTCAACTTCAACCAGTCCGGGTTTTCAGATGTGATGCCGATTGTGCGTCCCGACACCATCCCGCCCATCACACCGGTCTTCAAGCGCGTGGTCACCGGTCCGGATGCCGTTGAGCTGGAATTTGCCCCCAGCGGAAGCCGGGATGTGGCCCTGCAGACCCTCTACCGGAAGACCTCGATGACCGATCCGTGGCTGGTCCGGGATACCCTGTCGGTCGGTCAGTCCGCCTTTACCGACACTCTGGTTACGCAGGGCTCCATGTACTACTACTCGCTGCGCGCGGTCGATTTCAGCGGCAACTGGTCCGATTACGCCCATCCGGTTTCGGCGCGTCCCTACGACAGCGGGGTGCGTCCGCCTGTGGACAACCTGCAAGCCACGCTGGACGAGGAAGATGGCATGATCCGCCTGACCTGGGATTACCAGCTCGATGGCGACAACGTCTTTTTCGTGATCTACCGCCGGGATGATCACGGCCATTTCATCCAGCACCGGCGCACTTCGGAGCACCATTTCGAGGAGCCATACCGCGAAGAGGGCCACACCGCTCATGAATCCGAGGATTCCAGGCAAACCGGCTACGGCGTCAAGGCGTTCACCACGGACGGTGGACAGTCACGTCTGAGTGAAGCGCGCGTGATGCAACAGTAGTAGGCCGGTCAGCTCCTCACAAACCCAGCATGCCCCAGTAGTAGAAAAACCAGATGAGCGCCAGGGACCACACGGTATAAACGGAATAGTGGATACGGAAGAAGATTCCCCTGGCGCGCCTCATCCAGGAGAGCGCCGCGGCCCATGCCACCGCCAAACCGAGCAGAGCAACGGCGAATGGCAGCATATCCAGCAGCACATCCATCCAGCCCCGGGCAGTGAACGATGATTCCGGTAGCAGGTGGACGGGATGGGGTTTCCCGTAAAGAATCACCAGTATGATCGTTGTCAGCAGTACAAGCGCGTGCGCTGTGAGCCAGCCGTATCCAACAGATAGAGGGGGTGCATTTTCTTGCTCAATCGTCCCGCTACCCCGGAGTTTCCGGACGACGAATGCTGCCAGCAGGGCGATCAGGCTGCCGGCGGCGAGCAGCAGCATGGGGCCAATGATGACCACGGCCATGGCCGATCCTCCGTACCATGGCGCCCGGATGTAGGTCAAGGGACCGTCGGTCATCAGCATCCTTCTCCCGTCAGGCGCTTCCCCCGCAACGAGATAGCGGAGCGGTCCGAAGGGGTAGATACCCGTTTCGCGCGTGCTCCGGTAGATGCCCGGCACCAGCTCATCAAATAGAAAATCTTCCCCGAGGATCACGGCATTGAAACGCTTCCTGTCGACCGGCATGACGAACAGGGTGCCCATGATGAGATTCAGCAGCCGGTCCGATCCGGTGACCATGGTGCGGCTCTGGAAGTACTCGCCTGTCAGGTCCGCAATTTTCGGTGCGCCCGTAACGGGCGTGAGCGTATCCGCCAGCAGCTGCATTTCCGACTCTTCATCCGCTACGGGGATGATCCGTTCGAGCAATGCCCGCAGGACCTGGCGGTGTCCGGAATAGGAGCCGCCGCTGTAGGCGATGAACAATCCCAGGTCCAGGTCCGGGATCAGGTAAAAACCGGCATCGAAAACCGAACTGCTTCCGCCGTGGAAGATGATCCGGTATCCATCAACCATGAATTCCTTGTATCCATGGGCCATCCCGCCCAGCAGTGGATGGTGGGTGAAGAGCGGGGTATGCATGCGCTGCAGGGTCTCTTTCTGCAGGATGGTGCCGCGGGACCCGTCGCGATCCAGCGTGCCGCCGTTCAGGTTGGCCTGAAGGAACAGCGCCATGTCGGCAGCGGTGGTACTGAGTCCGCCGGCCGGCGAGGGCATGTGCTCAAAACGTCCCGGCAGAAAACGGTCATCGACCCGCCGGTAGGGGGTCACAGAAAGGTCCGCGAGATTTCCGGGCGGCGGCTGCACCATCGTGCTGTGGTGCATACCCAGCGGCTTAAAAATGTGTTCGGCAACATACTCCTCAAAAGGCATCCCTGTGACCCGCTCCACGATGTATCCGGCAAGGGCAGACCCGTAGTTGGAATATGCCATGACGGTACCGGGTGGAAAGATGCGGGCGGGCTGATGGCGACGGATATACTCCCCAAGCGGCGGCTGGGGTTCAAAAGTGAACAGATCTTCCAGCACGTCTTCGAATCCCGCCGTGTGCGTCATGAGGTGCTGGAACGTGATGGGCTGGTCCTTTCCGTTGCGATAGCGCACCGGATAGTCAATGGCCGGATCCAGATGATTGCGGACATCCTCCTCAAGATCCAGCAGGCCTTTTTCATGGAGCTGCATGATCGCGGTCCAGGTGAATATCTTGGCAATGGATCCCGTACGGAACAGGTGGGCTGCGGGATCCACTTCTGTCCGGTCCTCCATGTCGGCATAGCCGTATCCCTCCAGCAGATGGACCTCCGCCGCCGAGACGAGTGCGGCGACGGCATTCGGCAGGTTTTGTCCGGCCATGAGCGTGGTCATCTGCAGGTGCAGGAGATCGGCCCATTCCTCATGGTTCCGGTTTTCATTGCTTATTGACCGCTTGCTCTCATTGTTTTCAACAAGCGGCGCAAGGGCAATTGCCGATTCGACAGGAATCAGTATCGTGCATATCACCAGAACGGCACAGGCAGTTTGGACGAGGTTTTTCATGATAATTTCATATCGGTGCAGGGACGTTAAAGCTTCCAGGCAGTACTTGAAGGGTCTTGCAAATATTGCAATAATAGGAAAATCCCGCTTATGGGAATGCAACAAATCGGCGGCAATCCACTGTTACCTCATTTCGTTGCTGCTTATATTATCCAAAAGCAATTGCCTTAATAATCAGGAATTCATTATTTATAAGAACGTGGACAGGACATTACCTGGCCCGTGATATTTTTCATTCCACACAGGTGTTCATATCATTCCCTGACATGCGACAGTTCAGCCATTTGCGGATTGTACTTTTATCAATCGTAGTTGTAACGGGGCATTCGCTCATGCCCGCCGCGGCATCACAGGAAGGCGCTCCGGCAGGATCCGGAAACAGTATTGTGTATGCATATTTCCTGGAGGATCCGACTTCGACCATCCGGATAAGCTGGATCTCAGAGGCCACGGATATAGGTGATTTTCAGTACCTGAAAAACGGTTCCGAAGAATGGAAGGAGCAACCGGTCACTCGTGAAACCGTCATTCCCGGATCACAGAGGACCCTTTTTGAAGTGCATATGAGGGGTCTGGAGCCGGGGAGCAATTATGAGTTCCGCATTGGCAGCGATGGCGAGCCCATGCGTTTCCGCACGCTCCCGGACGAGCTGGATCAGCCGGTCCAATTTGTCACCGGGGGCGACCTTTATCTTTCTGATGAGCTGATGACATCCATGTCCAGGGTCGCAGCGACCCGGGATCCCTATTTTGCCGTAATCGGCGGCGATTGGGCGTATGCCGACGGAGAACCAAAGAACGTGGGACGTTGGTTCCGGCTTTTTGAAATCTGGCAGCAGCACATGGTCACTTCCGACGGCTATCTTGTCCCGTTCATTCCGGCAATCGGCAATCACGAACTCCAGGGCACCGGCTACCTGCAGACACCCGACAAGGCCCCGCTCTATTTCACCTTTTTCGACAAACCGGGCAAGAAAACCTACTATGCCGTTGACATCGGTGAATATCTGAGCATCATTGTGTTGGACAGTCAACACATCGCACCAGTGGATGGCCCCCAGAAACAATGGTTATCCGAGGCCTTATCCACCCGGCAGCACATCCCCCATGTCTTTCCGGTCTACCATGTACCTGCCTGGCCATCCTTCCGGTCGATTACGCACACCTACAGTTCGCTTGTCCGACAGCACTGGGTCCCTCTTTTTGAGGAGAACGGAGTCGCGCTCTCGTTCGAGAATCACGACCATACGTTCAAACGTACGAAACCGCTTCGGAACAACCAGGTGGATCCGGAAGGGGTCGTTTATATCGGCGACGGTGCATGGGGGGTGCCAACCCGCAAGGATGAAAACGCACATAATCGCTGGTATCTCGAAAAAGTCACCGATGACCACCATTTCTGGGAAATCATCCTCTATCCGGAGTCTCGTGTCGTGCAGGCCTTCAACCAGCAAGGCGGTCTTCTCGATTTCTTTGAGCAGACCATCCGCGAACCCAGGGCCCGCGAAGTCTTCGGCCTTTCGGACTCCACGGTGGATCTGCCGGATCGCCTCATCCTGTCCCAGAACTACCCTAACCCTTTCAACCCCGCAACCACCATCAGTTTCTACCTCCCGGAGGACTCCGGCAACACCAATGTCCGGCTGGATGTTTTCGATGTCTACGGCCAGCGTATCACGACCCTGCTGAATGCGCCTTTGCGTGCAGGTGCACATACCGTCACCTTCGATATACGTGATTCCAGGCTGGCTTCAGGCACCTATGTCTACCGGCTTCAGTACCGTGGGGAAACCAGTTCCCGGAAAATGCAAATCGTGAAATGATTCGGTCAGGACAGTTCGTTCCTGTCCCCGGATGGACCGCCCGTAACGAACGGCGGTCTGTCCCATCGTCTGCGCAGTGCGTTAAGCGACCTGAATATTCTATCGCGGGATGCAAACCAGTACACCAGCTTCTGTTTGCCGGGAAAGCTGGACAGCATAACCCCCACGATGATGGTCAGTATCCCCTGTCCCGGTATAAACAGCATGATGATCCCCGCCAGTATGAAGGTGACCCCGGTCACGTTTTTCAGTGCGATCAGGAATACGCGAAAAACCGGATGCCCGGTAGTCAGGTAGGGTATGGCCCGCTCATCGCTCAGAAAAAAATCCTGCGGCAGACGCACGACCAGCCAGGGTATGAGTATGATGGAAGCAAGGAACACCAGAACCGACCCGGCCGCCATCCACAGAAACAGGGGCCGATGGTTCTCCATCAGCTCACGGACAATCGATACCAGTTCCGGGATTTCCATGGCGGCAGTTTAGCATATTGTATTGCGGGATTGACCCTGAAAAAACATACGCGTTACTTTCCAGAGTGGAAAGCACGCGGGTGAGCGATTTCAATAATGGCCTCCAAACCGGAACGGTGGGGCAGGGTGCAGCCGTTAAAAAATGTAACATCCCATTATTTAAAAACAGAAAGAGCTGGAACAAACCAATGTTCTTATGGAAGTCATTGATATCATCCAAACGACCATCCTCTATCTTCTGATCACCATTGCAGGTATTTTTGTGATCGTCAACCCGCTCACCACCGCGTTTGCCTTCATGTCACTGACTACCCGCATGAAGGAGGAAAGGAAAAAGGAAATCGCACTCAGGGCCACAAAAATTTCAACCGGCCTTTTTTTCATATTCGCACTGCTCGGCGGGGTCATTTTCCAGCTTTTCGGAATCACGCTCGCCGCTTTCCGCATCGCCGGGGGCATCATCCTCTTCGGAGTTGCCATGGGTATGATCCGCAGCAAGGGTGATGACGAGCGGAAACAGACCAAGCCGGAGGGCGAAATAGCCGACGACATCTCGGTCATACCGCTGGCCATACCATTCATTAGCGGGCCGGGCTCCATCGCCACGGTCATGATCCTGACCAGCGAAGCGCCAACCATTTACCACACGGGCCTGGTCTTTGTGGCCGTACTTGTCACCACGGTGACCTGTTACTACTCCATGATCTACTCCAAGGTCATTGTGAACTATCTCGGCGACAGCGGGAAGCAGATCATCACGAAGGTATTCGGACTTATACTGGCTGTGATTTCGGTCCAGTTTGTTATCAATGGGACAGCAAGTATCCTGGTCGATTTCGGCATATTTGAAATACCCGGGTTTGATCCCAGTCCGGGATTCGAAGCCGAATAGCATCCGGTTTCCGCAACCTTATCAAAGCGTTTTTCCGATCCGTTCTACCCGAAGGCACGAAAGCCAGGGTTGCGGCCACTGACATCCGCAGATCACTCCGTTCCGGGCCTGTCCCTGCGATGACGGCCGGCAATGGAGTTGATCCGGCTGCGGATCTCATTGAGCTCATCCGATACCCGCTCAAGCTCTTCCTGCAGGCTCTGTTGCCGCACACCGCCCAGCCGGTCGGCCTCCTCACGGGCATCCCGCTTGGCCTCATCCATGCTGTTCATGATCACACCGATGAACAGGTTGAGGACGATCATGGTCCCGATCAGGACAAAAGTCACAAAGTAGAGTGCGGCGCCGAAACCGTATGCCCCCGGATCCGTGCATCCTCCCTCTGCACCATAACCCCAGATAGCATGGTCGCACCCATACATGTTGATGTACATGATATCGGTCCAGTCTTCCAGGGTCACGATCCGGAACAGTGACAGCAGGCTCAACTGCAGGTTCCCGAAATGCACCGGATCGTTGTCGCGGAACAGGAACACACCCATGGTCGCGTATATGTAGAAAATTACGCTGAGCAGTATGCCGATATATCCAATGGAGGGGATGGATTTGAGCAGCGTGTTGACCAGCAGCCGCAGCTTGGGGACGGTCCGCACAATCCGGAACACCCGCAGCACCCTTGCAAGCCGGAACACCGCTACATAGGCACCTTCCACTTCCGGAAAGAGCAGTGCGAGGTAACAGACAGCCACGATCGAAAAGTCAAAGACATTCCAGGGGTCCCGGAAATACCGGAGCGGACGGCTGCCTTCCGCCGCCATCTTGATGATCACTTCCACCAGGAAAATGAACAGGATGATCTGGTCCAGGGTCCAGAGCAGTTCCTTCATGTGCGCCACCTGCTCCCCGTATGTCTGGACTCCCACCACAACCCCGGCACCGAGGATCACGGCCATGATGAAATTATTAAACCAGCTCGATTCAGCTATCTTTTTAAAGTAGGGGGAGAAATTGCTCATTACCATGTGACTTGACGGTTCCGGTGGATGTGCGCGCCGGCAAAGGCGTGGGATCATGGTCGCTTTTGCCGATTCTGGGAAACGCAAAAAATAAGGAAACCACCGGTGAATCCGTAACCCGTGCGGATCGTCCGGCGGATTATATATCAAAATTCCGAAACAGACGTTATTTTTCACGAACTTTGCAGAACACGCGGCCGGACATCCACAAAAATGCTGCAACACCTGATACACCCCGGGTGCTTCTTTTGCAATACCATCCCCGGGATTCATCGTCCCGATGGCAACGCCGCCTCATCCATCCGAAATCTGAAGTCATTGAGCGAACACCGAACCGACAGAGCCGATCGCATCACCCTTGACCGCGATATCAACGAACATACTCGCCGCTTCAAACGCAGCCTGAACAAGGTCCGCCTGTCGCACACGCTCATGCAGCTTTTCTGGACGGCCGGACCTGTAACCGGACTCGGGCTTGTCGGCGGTTACTACATCGGGTTCGGACAGTTCCCTTCCCTGGAGCTGCTGATCTACTTCATCAGTTTCACGGCGCTGTCGGGCCTGATCGGACTTGTGGCGCGGTTGGTCTACATCAACACGCGCGGACATCTGGAAGAGCAGGGCGAGCGGGACATCCTGGATGTGACCGACAAGCTCGGGGATCTGATCCTTGCCACGCGGGACATGAATATGCAGGCCTTTGAAGGGGATGCCCGGCGGCGCGAGGCGGCGCTGCAGCTGCTCCGGCGGGTGGACCTGACCTCCTATGGTGTCTCCATCGCCTTCACGGATCTCACAGGCAATCGTGACATCGGGGAGATCATGGCACAGATCTACACCTATCGGCGCATCGGGCTCTACACCAGGGTGCGGGAGCTCTACTCGGAGTACAGGTCGCAGATCCACCAGGCCGTGCAGGAACTGGAGGAACAGGCGCCGGTAGCGGCCCGGGAGCTGCGGCAATGGTTCACCGGCGGTACGTTCGGCACCTCGCGCAGCGGCGTGCCGCGGGAGACGTTCTTCCTGCAGCGGGTCATGTCCTCCATTGAGAACAACAATCCGCACCTGATGACATTCCGCGATGTGGAGGAGATCATCATCCTCGCATATGAACTCATCAGCGGTCGGGAAATACCGACCCTCGTTTTCGAGTACAGCGGGAAGTGGAAATTCGCGCGGGCACTGGACGAGCTGGAGGTGCGTCGCAGCCAGTACCGCGTCTACCAGGCCCGGGGCGGCAACCGGTTCCGGGCGCTGGCCGCCTATCTGGTGGAGACCGGCTACGTGACCCGGGAGGAGCTGCCCGACGGCCTCTCCATCTACCAGCTGGTGGATGAGGTGGCGGACATCATTGACCGCCTGGCCGATGACATCGCCCGCGCCACTGCCGACTCGAAAGTGTCCGCAAGGGAACTTAAGCGGCTGGTCCGCATCATGAGGACCAGTCTGGAGCTCTACAGCATGGCCTACAAGGCCTACCATGAAACCGGACGCATACACGCCCGTCTGCTTGAGGCATCGAAAAAATGGGAAGAGCTGGTATCCCGGGCTTATGGCGATCCCGGAGCGCTCAACCTGGGAACCGGACGCAGGGGCATCCGCATCATCGAAAACACGATTTCACTGGACGATGAGGCCCGGCTGGAGGTGTGCCGGCATCTGGCATGGTACTTCGGGAAGCTGGATGTCCATAAAACGGGGTTTACCTTCACTCCGCCCGATGACAGCGCTGCCGGTTCCGACGGGGGGAACGACGGACTTTCGGGAGAGTCCGCCGGTGTCATGGCGGCACGGTACCTTGCCATTGAGATTGCCGTGGCCCTCGAGCCGCACATCCGGCTCTCCAAGCCGGAAATCCAGCGCAATATCAATGCCACCAAAGCAATCTACCTGGGCGAACTGTCCCCGGAGATGAACGCCATCCAGAAAGCGGAACTTGGAAAACGGATGGCCCGCGAAGCAGACAACCGCCTGGATGTTGCGGCCGAGCAAATAGCTGATACCCTGGTGCGTCTTTACAACGTGGAGCTTACGGTCGAAGCCAGGGATTTTCTGCACTACACCTACGGGGCCCGCATGGAGGTGCTGGATGCGCTGGAAAATCGCGACAAACGGACCGATGCCATGGTCAGCCACCTGAGCGAACGACCACCTCTCGTGGAACCTCCCAAGCCAGGATGGGCCAAAACAGTAACCGCAGCCCGCAAGAAGATCAGCCGGACACGGTCCAAAGCCGTCAATCCGGACCGGATTTGAACTCCAGTGGCTTCAGCTCGTCCCTGAGCCGCCTCATGAACTCCGGTCCCGGATCGACTTTTTGCGTCAGATAGTCCGGGTCGGTCTCCTTCCACACATCCGATCCCTGAAAGTCCTGGTATTCATGGTGTCCGATGACATATTCGATGTCGTATTTGCCCGCCAGCCAGGTGATCAGTTCGGTATTGGCCCGGAGCTGGGCACGTGTCAGCGGGGCACGCGAGCCGCCAATGTTCTCGATACCGATGGCCATGTAGTTCAGGCCGATGGTATGGCGTGCAAAGGTCGTATCGGGGAGCAGGCGGAAGATGGTGCCGTCACGGTCCACCAGAAACTGGGAGGATACGTTCAGGGCGCCGGCATCCTGCAGTTCGGCCCTGCCGCGCAGGCGCACCGGATTGAAGATGTCGAAGGTCTGTTCGATGGAGTAGACGGCCGTCCAGTGGACCACCACCATCTTCGGGTCGATGACTGCGCGCTCGGCATCGATGCCGTGCCGGACTTTCAAGTATTCCAGCGAGAGCTGCTCCCGCTCATCATCAAAGATGATCGGCTTTTCAAAAATGCGGAACGTGGGGTCATTGTCCTGCTGGCAGCCGGCACCTGCAATCAATACCAGCAGAAGCAGGAATGCGGACTTTGTGCTATGCAATTTACTGTAATCGGGAGCTGGGAAACGGATCATGGCTTTGATTTACAAAGTTAAATGGGTGGATGGGGCTCGATGCCTGCAATTCGGCATCCCCTTTGGACATGGCGGATAACACCGGATCTGCCGGTGATGGCCACAAAAAAGGCTGACATTGCCGGAAAAACAGTTCTCCGGAAATGCCAGCCAGATTGATTCAAGCGGAGTTTATTCGTCCCTGTCCCACCAGACGCGGGTCCTCAGGCGAACGGCCGGTGTGTTGTCACCGACATTATCGGGATTACGCACTTCTTCGTTGCCTTCGTAAACCATGGCACGGATCCAGTCCGTCTCATCATTGGCATCGAAAATGATCGTATTCAGGTTGGCCGGACGCTGCAGGCTTGGCCCGTAGATGTCCTGGCTGTAGTCCATCCGACGCATATCCACCCAGGTTTCGGGGTTCAGTGCAAGTGAGATGTACTTCTGGCGCATGATATGGCTGAGGCCCTGGGTCAGATTGGCGAAATTTCCGGCCACCCCGTCTGCGACCTGCGCTGCCCAGTAGTCTTCGATCTCGGTCGGGGTCACGCCCAGTTTGCGCATGTTCGCCCTGACGCCCTCTTCGTATGCGGCCAGTGCACCCGGAACGTCACCGGAGCGGAGCCGGGCTTCCGCCTCGATCAGCTTGACTTCGGAGTAGGTGATGAACGGGAACGGGGAGTCGATGCTGGTGTAGAACCCGGAGTCACGGAAACGACCATAATCCTCCGGATCGGTGAACTCACCCGATCCACCCTGTCCGCCGGCCAGCCCCATGCCTGACCGCAGTCCGCGGTAGACGCCATCCGACGGTGCCGGCTGCATGATGCGGCTGATTCGCGGATCCTGGTACTCGTTTTCTGTGACCGGGAACTTGGTCAGCAGATCTACGAAAAACTGGCTCCAGGTGAAGAAGCGGGGGTTGTCCAGGTTGGTGAATCCGCCCCAGCTGTACCACGGATTCTCCTCGGTCTGCAGGCTGCCCGCAGAGTAGTTGAACTCGGCGTCCATGCCGTCGGCGTTAAAGCCGTTGGTGGCAGCTTCAATGATCGCAGCAGGATCGTACAGGTTGCTCTTGCGGGACAGGTGGTTCAGGTACCGCGCCTTGAGGGACCATGCAAAGCGTTCCCACTTTTGCACATCGCCCTGGTAGAGCGCATCCCCGCCGGTCCTGTTCAGCGGCGTGTTGTTTTCCGTCTGGCGAAATGCCGCAATGGCCTCATCCAGTATCCGGATGATTGTTTCGTACACCTCATCCTGCGGATCGAATCCCGGGGTCAGGTTGACCTGGGAAATGCCATCGTACGAGTCCGTAACTACAATTGCACCGTACTGGTCGGCCAGCATGCCGAAAATTTGCGCCTGTAGGGTCTTTCCAACTCCCACAAAATGCGGAGAGCCGTCGGCTTCACCCAAACGGATCAGATCCACGGCATTGGGAAGCGCCCAGGTGTAGGCGTTCTGCCAGAAGAAATAGGCGGATGTGAACCGCCACGTTTCGGCATTGTGGAAGCCTCCCGTCGTATTCCGAGTGGTTCCATATTGCGTAATGGCACTTACTTCACGCGCGCCACGCCACATTGCTGCTCCATTGCTGGTCCGGATTGCTCCAAGGATCCTGTTTTCCGGGGGGACTTCCGACGGGAGGTTCGGATTGTCGTTCACCGACAGGAAATCCTCACATGCGCTGCCCAGAAAAAGGACGAGAAGCATCAGACTGCCAATCTTCAAGTGTTTGATTTTCATGATTACAACCTTCTAGAATTTTTTCGTTATAAAAAGTCAGATATTCTGAATACCGATGTTGCCTAAAGCGACAATCTCAGCCCGAAGTCGACCCCGCGTGTTGCCGGAACACCCAGGTTGTCAAATCCGAATGACCCGGCGCCACCGACACCGGCTCCGCTTCCCGAAACCTCGGGATCCACGCCGGAGTAGTTGGTGAACATCAGCAGGTTGCGTCCGGTCACATAAAACTGCAGGCTGTTGATCGGAAGGCTGCTCAGACTCTGTGCAGGCACGGCATAGCTGAGGGTGATGAACCGCAGACGGTACCAGGTGCCATCCTCCACGAACTCACGCCCGTTCAGGGCATAGATCGTGGTATAGTAGTCCTGATCCAGAACCACACCTTGCGTATTGCGTTCGCCGGTCGACTGCACGATGCCGTCGAATACCACGGTCTGGCCGCGATCCAGCGTCTTTGTGCTCAGGCCGGAGCGGACCAGTGCATTTTCGGTGGCATTGAAGATCTTACCGCCGATGCGCACATCCCACGTAAAGGCAAGTGACCAGGTGTGGTAGCGGAAGGTATTGGTGATGCCGCCGATCCAGTCCGGTTCGCGGTTGCCGATGTAATTCAGGGTCGGCGCTACCTGAGGATAGCCGCGGTCGTCGAGCAGCAGCTCACCGTCGTCATTGGTCAGCCATTCCCGCCCGTTGATACCGAAAAGCGGTCCATCGAGAAATGCGGATCCCTGGGCAATCGAATAGGCCGCCCACGCGTCGGACAGCTCCACGCGGTCCAGCATACCCGGCAGATCGATCACGGTTGCCGTATTCTTGGCAAAGTTCAGATCCACCCGCCAGTCGAATCGCGATCCGCGCACAGGATGGGTGTTAAGGATGAGCTCGACCCCCTCGTTCTGGATGCTGCCGCCATTCAGGTAGGCAAGGAAGCTGCTGGATGATGGAGGCGTACGTGTACCAAGGATCTGCTCGTCGGTCGTGGTCTTATAGTACGAGAAATCGAGTCCAAGCCGCTCATCAAGGAACCGGAAATCGGCACCGAGTTCAATGGAATTTGTGAATTCGGGCTTGAGTGCCGGGTTTCCATAGAAGTTGTTAACGTTGGAGATAAAGCCCATCGGGGCGATGGTGAACGTATTGGTGGCTGTTGCCAGTGTGTTCGCCAGGATGTGCGGCGGGGCATCCTTGCCCACCCGCGCCCATGACGCACGCAGTTTGATGAAGGAAAGACCCGGACCTGTGATGTTGTACCCAAGCTCTTCCATGACCTCGGTAAGGACTACCGAAGCGCTGACGGCCGGATAGAAGAACGAGCGGTTGTTCACAGGGAGGGTGGACGACCAGTCGTTGCGACCCCGGAAGTTCAGGAACACCATGTTCTTCCAGTCGACATCAAAATCGGCAAACACACCGATGAGCCGGCTGCGGCTCTCATTGCGGGAGGTGCGGCGGTCCTGCTCCACCACGTTGTTGATGTTAGGGAAATCCGGATCTATGAAATTCTGTCCGGTCTGGAACATTATGCTGCGGTCCATCATCTCCAGGTTATGACCGAGGGTCAGGCTTGTGTTGATGGCATCCGCAAAGGTCCTGCCCGTGGTCACGAGGAGGGTGGATGTGGTGATCTGGTTGTTGATCTCCGAGTTGTTGACGATTCCCCCCATGGCCGCCATGGCACCTGTCGCCTGGTAATTTTGGCGCGTGTCGGTATATCGGTCCGTACCGAGACGGTAGGTCACGTTCAGGAAATCGAAGGGATCGTAATACACGCTTCCCACGATCATGGAGCGGGAAACTTCGCTTGTGAACGGCTTGTTGATGGTTCCCCAGTAGGGATTGTCGCTTCCGGTGATGGTGCGCTGCGTCCCGTCCGGGTTCAGGTAATCCCGCATGTTGTCGTTGCGTGGCCAGAAGAGCGCGCCCATGACGCCGCCGGCGCCTCCCTGGGCTACGTAACTGCGGTCGGTTTCGACGTAACTGGCCGTTCCCTCAAGGCGCAGGTTGTCACCCGCACGCGTGTCAGCCGTAAGGCGGAATGAGTTCCTGGCAAAACTGTTGTTGTGCTCAACGATACCGCCCTGGTCCATGATAGACGCCGAAGCGTAGAACCGCGACGTGGCCGTTCCCCCGCTCAGGGAGAGGTCGTGGTTGTGAGTGAAAGCGGTCTGGAAGAAATCGCCCAGGTTGTCATAAACAGTCTCGCCCGATTGGAATGCCGGTCCCCAGGACCCAGTGGCGTTCGGATCGAACACGCCCTGCTCACCCTGCTTGTAACGCGATTGCAATTCCGGGATACGGTTGACCCGGTCAAAGGATACCGTGCTTGCATAATCGATCACGGCGCGGCCTTCGCTTCCCCGCTTGGTGGTGATGACCACGGCACCCGAACCGGCCCGCTGTCCGTAAAGCGCGGCGGCAGATGGACCTTTAAGGATGGTAATGCTTTCGATATCCGCCGGGTTGATGTCGATCGCCCGGTTCGAGCCCGGAGAGTTGAGTTCACCCGTGGTGGTGTTGTCGATCGGAATACCGTCCACGATGAACAGCGGCTGGTTATTGCTGCTCAGGGAGGTGCCGCCACGGATCAGCATCATGGATGAGGCACCGGGGGCTCCGCCTGAGTTGGTGATCTGGACACCAGCCACCTGTCCCTGGAGCGCATTTACGATATTGGGTTGCCTTGTTTCGATGATCCGGTCGCTCCTGACCTGCTGGATCGCATATCCCATAGATTTGGTTTCCCTTTCAAGACCGAACGCGGTGATGATCAGCTCATCCCCGATGATCAGGTCGGGCGCCAGGCTGATCTCCAGGGTACTTCTGCCGTCAATGACAACCGTCTGCCTCTGATAGCCGATGAACGAGACGATGAGTGTCTCGTCCAGGCTCGGGACGGTCAGCTCAAATCTGCCTTCAAGGTCCGTTGTGGTACCCTCAAGGGTTCCTGATATAACGATATTTACGCCGGTAAGTACCTCGCCGGATTCTGCGTCCGTGACCGTCCCCTGCACGGTTGTCTGTGCCAGGGATGCCGTTGCAGCTCCCAGCAGCAGGATACATACCAAAAAGGCAGAAAACATGCCTTTCAAAGCTTGTATGCCACTGTATTGCCTTTCTTTGCATTCCATGTTTGGTGCTCCGATATTATAGGTTCGTGTTTCAGCTTCAGATGCATGCAGGCATGCTCAGTAAGGGCCCGGATTCACTATGCGGCAGACGTGACAGACAGTCGCATGCGGCAAATAATATAAATACCTGAATGCGGCAACTTTTATACCCTGTGTGAGATAATGACCTCTGTTCCGTACCCGCTTCCCTCCAAGTGCTAATTAACGAGCAATGCCTTTTTTTTACATACGTTAACAAAGATTAAAAAAAATATTTCTTCAGTCCCAATTTTTTTTAAACAAATTTCTTTAATGACTACAGCTGGTAGATGACCCTAACCATCCTCTTTAAATCGTGGTCACAAATTTCCAAAAAATACCGGAATTATTCGCATATTACGGGTTTGCCCGGCAGGGCCCGTCCCTTCCGGACATATTGTTGTCCCCCCTGAAACAAAACCAACTGTAGCATTGCTGTTGATCATTTACAACAAGGCAGCCGGTGACGGCAATATCAAACCACTGATAAACCGGCTCGGTAACGAGTTGGAAGACCAGGGTGCTATTTTTGCCATCTATGAAGTGAACCAGTTCACCAGTGAGACCGCTGCGGAACTGCTGGATTCAGGTAATATCCAAAGGGTACTTATCTGCGGAGGCGATGGCACGATCAACCGCATCATCAATCTGCTCATCGATTACGTCAACGATATCGAGTTTGGCATCATCCCCTGTGGCACCGGAAACCTGTTTATTCGATCGCTGGGCGACACCAAGCCCATTTCCCTGTCCACATTTTCCTCCAGTGGCCACTACTCCGCCTTTCGGGAAGTGCAGGTCGGAAAGGCGAACAATCAGATCTTCCTCTACGTCGCCTCGGTCGGCCTCACCGCGGATACGGTTTCCGCCGTGGAGACATTCCGGAACACAGCCGTCGGATCATTCCTGTTCCGCATGCTTGGCGGATTCAATATTTATATCCTGACGTTCTTTACCGTCATCCCCTTCAAGACCATTGTGAACCTGTTGTACAAAGCCCCGGCTTCCCGGGCATGGATCCGGACCTGTGCCGATCCCGACCGGCAGGATTTCGCCCTCTTCCAGGGCTTGAGGACCACGATAGTCCACTACCGCAACATGCTCATGCCAAATGCATTCCTGCCACAATGGAAGAGCGAATATGCCCATGTCACGTCCGATCAGCACCAGATCGAACACGAACACCCTTTTTCCTGGCAGGTCGACGGTGTACCGCAGCGTAAAACCCGGTCGCTCACCATTGGCTTCCACTATCGGACCATGAGGGTGCAAACCATCGACCGGAACGGCGACTAAACCAGGTGCAGACATGTCCGAATTCGTATTCATGATATTTGAATCCATCTCCTGGCCCACGGCCCTGACGATCGGGTTCCTGCTTCTGTTCCTCAACGGGGCCATCCTTACCCCGTCCAGCGAGCTGTCCCTCGCCGTGGTCGGTCTCTATGCCAGCACCCAGGCCTGGCTCTACATACCGGCGGTCTTCGTCACCACTGCGGGTAACATGATCGGGTTCATCCTGCTGTTCCAGATCAGCCGGCGCTACTCCGATTCCATCACCGACTTCCTGAAATTAAGCCGCTTTCATTATATCAAGCACATGAACCGCAAAGCGATACAGGGGTTTCAGAAACACGGCCACCTCTATGTCCTCTACGGGCGCTACATCCCCAATGTGCGTTCCGTCATCACCATCCCCGCCGGCTTTTCCGACATGCCTCTTTCCCGGTTTGTGCTCTATTCCTTATTCGGCAGTCTTTCGTGGTCACTGGTCTGGGTATCGGTCGGTTTCTTCCTGGGTCCACACCTGCTCAACATCATTGAGACCCACAAGCTTTTCGCGGCCTTGCTGCTCGTGCTGACCATCGCCGCTGTGTTTGTCCACCGCCATTTCTACCTCAGAGGTCGGGAGGAGGAGGCAGGGATATGATCCACGCGCCACATTATCCAACCGCCAGCATTATCCAAACGTCACATTATCGACTTGGTCACTTCGCTTGATGATGTGGCCGTTCCGCGATCCGTTCCGCCACGCGCTCCCCGTCCAGCGCCGCCGAGACGATTCCTCCCGCATAACCAGCACCCTCGCCGCACGGATACAGGCCTCTGACCTGGATGTGCTCCAGCGTCTCATCATCGCGGGGAATGCGCACCGGCGATGAGGTCCGCGATTCCGGCGCATGCACGACCGCCTCGTTCGTGAAATAGCCCCGCATGGTCCGGCCGAATTCGCGGAATGCCCCGGCCAGCGACGTGTGGATGACCTCCGGCAGCACCTCCCGCAGATCCACCGGCGTGATGCCCGGCGCGTAGGATGTTTTTGGCAGGGTGGATGAGACCCGCCCCTCCACAAAATCCACCAT